>JBBSJF010000111.1:0-2681 GCA_038257495.1 Saccharimonadales bacterium (SeqCode)
GCTTTTAGTAGCTCTGCCGTAGCTGCGAGGCGCTCTGATGCGTATTTTCCTGCAAGTTGAAATACATTTTCGCTATTTTTGATGAGCCATTTATTTTTCCAAATCGTGAGCGAACTCGTCTTGTTACCTGTATTTGCTTGTTGTAGGGCTTCTTGAAGCGATACTAGCGCCACTTGGGCAAGCGTGCTGGTGTTTTGATGCTTTAGTAGTTGTGAGGCCACTTCCTCAAAATAAACAGTCGCTTGTACTACTTTACGTGGCATGGTCGTATAGCTGCCGAATATCTTTTTAAAGGGATCGTCTAGTGTTTGTATGAGGTGCAGGTTCTGGGTAGCTATAAGGTGTATGTCTTCTGGAGATAGTAGCGCTCGTTTTAGCTCGCTTATTGTAGCTATAACATCTCCTATATAGTACAAACCGCCTTTAAGAGGATTACTAAAAGGCAGTTTTTCGAGTAAGTTTTGTATGATTTGTCGCTTGCCTAGCTCGTCTATGGGCGATTGCAGGCGTATGTTTGTAAAATATTCGGGGTATCTTTTAATAATTTCGCTGCCAAAAGCATGGTAGGTGTATATCTGTACACTATAGGCATCTTTACCTATGAATCCTGCCAAACGCTCACGCATATTGAGCGCGCCGTTCTCCGTAAACGTTAGGCACAAGATTGTATTTGCTGGTGTGTCTGTAAGTTTTAGAATATTTGCAACACGTGCGCTAAGTAGCTGCGTCTTACCTGTTCCGGGACCCGCCAGTACGAGCAGTGGTCCATCTATAAGGTCTACTGCCTTTTTTTGTTCGGTATTCAGTGCTTTATACGCAGTTTCAAAATCCATGACTATCTTAGTATATCTGCAAAATAAAAAAACACTCTCATGCAGAGTGCATAATACAAGAAAGCAACAGGCTCAGCTCTACATAGAAAATCCAACTATCGTACCAACTGGGAGCAGCCGGGAGTGAGTTGGTGCTTTATGTACAGCCCAGCATGTTACTTTCATGGTGTACATACTCCTCTGCTTCAGTGATCGTCTTTTTTAGACTCTCGCTCAAGCAAGGCTTTCAGCTCTGCAATAACCCTTGCCGCCGTGCCGTCTCCCGCGTGATCGTCATACAGAAGAGGATCAACCTCCTCGTCTGCTAACGTCATGTAGATGGGTCTTCCCATGACCAAACCTAGACGCTGCCCGTTGGCTTGCAGTAGTAGGGCCTCGGCTTGTGCGATGGTCAACTGATCATCGTCGTGTGTACCATGTCTTGCCGCATTGGCGCATAACGCCACCAATAGGCGTGCTTTTGGCACTCCTCTAATGGACAGAGTGTGACAAATCTCCATGTCTACCTTCCTCTCGTCTGGTGTAGGGGTTGGATATTCAAGACGAGGTAAGAATATAGTACATACTCTCATACTATGCTCGTATCTCGTCTTGATTCTATGGAACTAAGCCTGTTAAAGGTCGATACAATGAGAGTAAACTCTACATGTGTATCTATAGTATTACATCATATCATCTAGGCTGCGTCTATTTGTAAATCACATTATAAATGATATAATACATTTTACTTGGGATCGACCTGAGTATCTGAACATTCAGAGAGGATGTTATGATAGTTCGCTTTGAAGCATGGTGGTGGACTCTTGGTCACGATGAGGAGCACGGTGACACTATAAGGGCTTTTGCTCTCATCTTCGTGCCGATGGCAATCGTGTTGTTTGTGCTTCTTGCCATGTTCGCCCTCGGGGTACCCGAGCTATACTACTGGATCTTCATGGGCGTGTCCTTGCCTGTATGCCTCGTGCTCATCGTGCGGGCAATGGGGAACTACAACCAGAAGTACCCACCCACTCGTCGCTAGCTTTCGCTAATAGAGGAGAGCAACCGCGGTAGTCGCATTGCGACTAAAAGTGGAAACGTGCTAGAGCCGCGCGATAGCGTACTGCGATGGATGTAGCATAACGCAGGCTCTGATTCCAGAGGAGTGTTTTTGCAAGTAGATCGCCCATTTGGGGCAGATCCTGCAGAAACACTCCTATTTAATTTGTATAAAAGATTATTCTCTAAGCGGACGACCCGCTTAACCGTCAGTCTCTTTTATATCAGCAAAATCTTTTCTAAGCGCACTGGAGCGCTTAACCTCCAGTTACTTTCTTGTATGAACAAGTAAGTAACCAAAGAAAACACAGGCGATGTATAAAGCAGATGATCAGAACCTACCTCCTATCTCTGTCTCCTGCGGAACTCGTCGCTTTCAGCTCCTCAAACATCCTCGGAGATCAGGGATATGAGCTAGCTTCTTCTCTCTGTTTATATAGAGCCTGGATTAAGACCAAGGACTATAGACTCGTTGATAGTAAGCCCACGGCTACGAGCAGTAGCCGTGTCCGTGGAGGCCTAGGGTTTGGGTATCAAATCCTGCCTGAGCTAGGAGTGTCTTTGCTACAACTATAAAGCCAAGGACTGTTTGAGGAGCTTTAGCGACGAGTTCCGCAGGCAGTTGTAGCAAAGACGGCGACTATCTCAAGCAGGATTTTCTAACCCAAGAGGTTTAGCATACTTTTGCCGGTACAAAAGTATGTGGCGGTTAAGCGCGCCAGTGCGCTTAGAGAAGTCGAGATGGTAGATGCTAAGGGCGATTGGCTTGTAGAACGTAAGACTACATATAGCAAAGACTATTTTTAACCA
>JBBSJF010000112.1:0-2646 GCA_038257495.1 Saccharimonadales bacterium (SeqCode)
AAAGCAAATACCCATACTGCAGTAAGACCGAGAGTACTCGCAATAATTGCAGATATAAATAGTATATTACTACCGCTAGATTCCGAAAACGCATAAGTTGTAAGGAATAACGTATACGACAACTCGGTAGCTAGCACGATAAATCCATAGGTTAGAGCTATGGCAATTATAGCTACGGATATAAATATATCTTCGTTACGACGGATAGAAGACGACATCTCGCCGTAAGCGCTAGCAAGAAAATACTGCCTGCGGTACCACGCCAGGCTGATGCTGCGAGCCTTACGAAGCTTAGCTTTGGCTAGGCGACGAGTTTGAGATTTTAACAGCTTTAATTTACGTTTAATGTACCGACCATCTAGGCGGTATAGGTATTGTACTTGCGACTGCGTGCTCATTATTTGCTAATACTCCGTACGAGTGCACCTACAAAGGGACCAACCTCTGTAAATACCCCACATTTACATTATTTATTTGCATTCTAGCATAATAAATTATATAAGTCAATAAGCTCGTCTCTACAATTTTTTACTTATCTGTTTTGTTTGCGTAAAGAAACTAGATCCATACCTACTAGAGCCGCAATAATACTGACCCGAGGGTTTTTTGTACTAATTTGCACCTTAGAGACATCACTAAATTGCTCTGATGAACACCAGCTACTAGAGACTGCCCGAGCAATCTCTTCGGGCAATTCTCCTGATGCTTCTAAACTTGCCGCTATCCCCACGGTATGGGAGGACTGATTTTGGTCTTCGCAGTAGACTGCAAAACTACATTCTATACCTGTTACTGGACAGATTAATTTTTCCGACATAGCCATTTTCACTTCTCCAAACTTATATTAGATAATAGTATACAACTATTTTTTACCGATGTCACCGAGATGTGTATGCATAAATCCAGAAGAAAACTTTAAACCGAAGCCTAACGCTCTATCAAAACCAATATGAGCTACCCATAAGCATGCCGAAGCCAATAAAAGTTTGTTATCGGTAACCAAATACGTAACAGCAAGGAAAGATGGTGCGATAAAACTATGCCCAAAATTATAAGAAGCCGCCCCGATCTTTGTATTAACAAGGTATCCGACTATAAACACATCGAATGCAAAGAATAATAACAGGTAGTATACCCAGCTAAAGCCGCTATCAAAATATACGTAGGTAGAAGCAATAAGCAGGGCTGCGCCTTCTAGCCGCTGATACAATATTGGACTATTCATAAGCTAACTATATCAATTATCCCCCGAATAACCGTATATATGATAAGAAAACCGAGACTTTTCAAGAGTCTTGGTTTTACTGTATTGCTATTTATATTTATAGCGGTTTTAGAATGCCAGAGGATTCGACGTAGAGCCACTAGCTTGGTTCTTGCCACCAGATGCTACAAAGCTTACACAATCACCTTGGTTTTTGAACGACTGCCCAGTTGCGTTAGACAATAATTTGTAACCATCATTCTTACACTGTTCTTTGCTTGTTGCATTCTGGAAAGGCTCAAAATCATACGAAGTAGAACCGCTAGCAGTAGCAACAACTACATTATCTAGGTAACCTGCAAGTCCAGTATCGTTAGTACTCCTATCTCCAACATTTAAGGAGATAAATTTGACAGTACTGCCGGCTGGCATCCCTGAAAGTGTCGTCGGGCAAAGTGCTCCGCCTCTACTAGCTACAAACGTCGGCACAGCAGATGAGCTAAAAGATGCAGTAGTAAATGCTGCTGTTGATCCTACAGTTGGTACATAATCAAACCTACAGTCATAGAATGAGTTAGGATTGACCGGTAAACTCGTATATACGTTCAAGTAAAACTGGTTTGCATCTGAAGGATCACCATTACCAGCTATAAGAAAATCATAAGAAATCGAATTAATTTCAGATACAGGTAAACCTATAGATTTTTCAGCTATAAACTTATCGTCACCGCCAGGGTTTAGGGTATTCGTAATAGGCTTGACGTACAAGCTTCCAATGCCCTCAGACGCTTGGTCCTGATTAAATTCATACGGAGTATCGAATCCTTGATCACGACTAAATGCCCATCCCTGTGTATTTAATGGGGTCACTACCACTGTTGATGGGGCGGCGACTGCCATTAGTGGCGTCATTGATACTGATAATAATAGGCTGCTAGATAGCCCTGCTAATACTGCTTTTATACTCATCCTAAAACTCTCCTTAGTTAGGTCTTATCATCATACACGCATATGCTTATGATGCTATGGCTAAGTAGGTCTATGGCTCTAGCAACAGGGTTAAAAATAAGTTGTAAATAATTACACAGTTACGATCGGTCTCGGGCTATATATGTTACAAACCTTGCAAGGGCTCCCCTATGTCGAGGAATTGGTACAGGGCAAACATATACAACCTCACCAAGAACTCCTCGTAAGGTGTTGCGACAGGACGGATCCGATACGAGCGCGTCTCTATCTGGATAGACGGCATCTCCGCAATGATCTCTTACCCATTTGGGATCATATAGAGTAAGTAGTAGATCTCCTGGATCTTCTTTGATGATGTGTTGGTGGCACAGAGGAGCCACTCGCACATCGGGATCGCAACTGGTTCCGTCGGGCGTAGCGAATACAGCCACAGCTACACTGCCATCGTCGTGAATACAGTACGAATATGCGTC
>JBBSJF010000113.1:0-2604 GCA_038257495.1 Saccharimonadales bacterium (SeqCode)
ATACAATTTAAATACGCGATCATATCCACGGGATCTAGACCAATTATTCCTAAAATAGAAGGTCTCGAAAAAAGTGCATATGTTACGTCCGATACTATATGGAGTCTTAATACACTTCCAAAACACATGGCAATAATAGGTGCCGGTCCAATAGGCTTGGAGCTCGGTCAGGCATTTGCGATGCTAGGCTCTAAGCTCACTATATTTGAGCGTGGAGACAAGTTACTGCCTCGTTTTGATGATGCCATAGCTAGTGCAGTAAAAGACGGCCTTGATGAGTGCGGTGTAAGCATCGTCTACAACTCTGAAATTATTAGTGCAGATTGCCAAAGCACAACCACGCTTACTTATAAAACAGCAGAGGAACAGGTCTCAGTTGATGTAGATGCATTGCTTCTAGCCACGGGTAGAACACCAAACAGCAGTGGTTTTGGACTTGATACAATAGGTGTTTGCCTAGACGATAGAGGGGGTATTGTTGTAGATGGTAAGCTGAGGACATCGGTAAAAAACATCTATGCAATTGGCGATTGCCTTGGTGGACCTTTGTTTACTCACTGGGCTGCCGAACAAGGTGCAGCCGCGGTAATACATGCACTGCTAGGCGTGGGCGTTTCACCAAAAATTAATCATTTGTCGATGGCGATGTTTACAACTCCCGAGGTAGCGAGTATCGGACTGTCTGCCCAAGCCTTAGAGGCTGATGGCGTACATTATCAAAGGCGGGAGATGGATTATAGCCACATTGATAAAGCCGTAGCGGAAGGACAGCACGGATCTATCGTCGTATTAGTCGATTCGCGAGAAAAAGTTTTAGGAGCCCAAATTATTGGCAAAGACGCCGCAGAACTAATTGGTTATTTTGCCCCTCTTGTCGCAAAGCAAAAAAAACTGTATAAGCTCGTTTCTGGTATTTTGCCGTATCCTTCATACAGTATTAACATCAAGAAGCTCGCGTCGGATGTATATTTCGATAAACTGTCCACATCATTCTTTATAAAACTACTCAAAAAGCTCAGATCACTTGCAAAGTAATGTATACTATAGTACATTGACACTTGAACAAGAGAACCTATCGTATACGATAGGCTTTTTTAATGTATAAGGATACTCATGGCAACGAACAAGAATCTGGATAAATTGGAGAACGAAAAGCCTGGACGCGTACGAAAAACGCAAACCGTTCGTGACCGCTCAAAACAAGAAGCTAACGACGCAAATAAGCCTCGCCGTATACGAAAAGTGAGCACCAAAGTAAGTGGTGGATTTAGAAAGCGAATGGGCAATTTTGGTAGATTCTTGATGAAGGAGTACTACTTGCCAATGCCCAATAATAAAGCGGGGACATTTCTCAATAAGCGTAGGTCTCCGGCTCCAACCTATTTTATCGGAGCATTTAAAGAACTGCGGCAGGTAAGCTGGCCCGGCAGAAAAGAAACTACCAAGCTCACAATCGCTGTATTTATATTTGCTTTCACTTTCGGTCTCATTGTGGCAGCAGTCGACTATGGCCTTGACCAATTATTTAAAAAAGTAATCTTGTAGGAGTAATTTATGAGTAAACGATACGATTCAACAAAACACTGGTATGCCATCCACACCTACAGTGGTTACGAAGAAAAAGTAGCAGAAAGTATTCGACAACGAGCCGCAAGTCTTGATATGGCAGATAAAATATTCGATGTCCTGGTACCAAAAGAAAAGATGATAGAAGTTAAAAATGGCAAACGCCAAGTCGTTGAAAAAAGGATTTTTCAGGGATACGTCATAGTGCAGATGAAGCTTACTGAAGACGCGTGGTTTATTGTGCGTAACACACCGAATGTAACTGGCTTTGTTGGTACCGGTACAGAACCCACACCAGTTAGTGACGAAGAGATGGAAAAAATCCAAAAACGCATGGGCGTCGATCAGCCAAAGCACAAGATGGACTACCTCGTAGGCGACGTAGTAAACATCACCGATGGTCCTTTCAAGGGCTTTGACGGCGCTATCAACGAGATAGACGAACAAAAGGGCAAGCTAAAAGTGCTCGTGAATATGTTTGGACGCGAGACACCAGTCGAACTCGACAGTCTCCAGGTAAAGAAGGTATAATCTGCTTATTAAAAATAAGGAATTTATATGCACAGAGAAGTACACTCACCGCCTCAGCCAGAGACACTCGTGCAAACTGAAGCAAGATTATTACAAGATCCTGCAGCTAATGCAGGAGAACTGTACTCTCATTACGGTAGGCAATTAGTTGAATTAGCTAAGAGTGAACCATTTGAAGTGGAAACATTTTTCACGATTTGCGACAGACAAAAAGTGGTTTCTAAGCTTTTACCAACCTCAGATGAACGTAGTTATGAAACTTGGAAACGCAACAATTTATCTGGACAACAGGGGTAGTTTGTAGTATAGTCTACTGGTTACGCAGTTACAGCATGAAAGATGTAGTAGATTGTAGTAAGTAGATAGTAGAAAGCCATGCTTCTTAGGGCTCCTACCACACCATCTACCAGCTACCATCTACCAACTACTAAATATATGGAGATTGTATGGCAAAAGCAGTAAAAGCCAATTTAAAGATGAAGATTAAAGCCGGGCAAGCATCGGCTG
>JBBSJF010000114.1:0-2581 GCA_038257495.1 Saccharimonadales bacterium (SeqCode)
AGATACTATCGTCGTGTTTTAAAACATTTGCATGCAAAACCAGAAGAAGTGGTAATGATCGGTGATAAACTCATTGCGGACGTATGGGGTGCAAGGCGAATGGGTATGCATACGGTGTGGGTGGAGCGCATCGGTAAAGATATGGTAATTGAACGGCTATTTAGGACACGTTGGATCGAATTTTTCTTCATGCGCAAATATCTAAAAAAAGCCAAGTCTATAAAATGACACATGAAGATAAATTAAAACTTTTACCAAAAACTCCGGGCGTGTACTTTCATAAAAGTAATAGTGGTGAGGTTATTTATGTTGGTAAGGCAGCGGTCTTGCGCAACAGAGTAAGGCAGTATTTCCAAAAAAGCCGTATTCACGACCCAAAAACCGATGCACTCGTAGCAGAAACTGTAGATACCGAATGGATTGAAGTAGAGACAGAACTCGATGCGCTGTTTCTAGAAGCAGAGATGATACGTCGCTATATGCCGCGTTATAATATCTTGTTACGAGACGATAAAAGCTGTGTATACGTGCGGATCGACCACAAAAGCGAACATCCGACCGTGCTGTATACGCGTAGACCCTTAGACGATCAAGCTTCATATTATGGACCATACTATAGTAGATATGCGGTAGTAAGGGCGTTAAAATATCTTCGTAAAGCTTTTCCGTACTCTACGCATAGCCCGACGGCAATACCTAAGCGGGCATGCCTGCAAGCCCACTTAGGTCTTTGTCCAGGGCTAGAGTCGGGTATGACTCCATTGCCAATGTATAGAAAAAATCTGCAGAATATCGTTAAGTACTTAAAAGGAGAACGTCAAAAAGTAGTAAAAGATCTGGAAAAAGAGATGAAAGCTGCGGCTCAGGCAGAGGACTTTGAAAAAGCTGCCAAAATACGCAATCAGCTATTTGCCCTAAAAAATCTGCACAGACAAATTATCTTTAGCGATAAAGAATTCATGGATATTAGTAAAGATAAAGGCTTAAGTGGATTACAGAGTATATTAAATCTTTCTCACATTCCGAGGCGGATAGAAGGCTACGATATCAGCCATATGAGCGGTACAGATAACGTGGCTTCGATGGTTGTGTTTAAAAACGGCATTCCAGCAAAGCCAGAATACCGCAAATTCAAAATGCGCTTGCAAGGTAATAATGATTTTGCCCATATGCACGAGGTTATTAGCAGAAGGTTAAGCGAGAAGAACGTAAAAGCATGGGGTTTGCCAACGCTTTTTCTTATAGACGGAGGCAAGGGGCAGCTAGCCAGCGCTATCCAGGCACGGAACGAGTTGGGGCATCTTTCCATCCCCATGATAGGGCTAGCTAAAAGGGAAGAAGAGATAATCGTAAGCAAGGAGGCCTCAAATGTTGTAATTGATACGAAAAAACTCCATGCTTTTAACGCTATAATCACCGAATCTGATGACTTTATATCCGTATTGTTACCGTTACAGTCCGATATAGTAAAACTTCTTCAGCGCATACGGGACGAATCACATCGTTTTGCGGTTAGCTACCACAGTGTCCTAAAACGTAATCGGCAGACGGTTAGCTGGCTTGATGAAGTACCCACGATCGGTCCGACGACCCGCAAGAAGCTGCTACGTACTTTTGGTAGCGTACGTGGAGTGATTCAGGCGCGAGACGAAGAACTGACGAGGCTTATAGGTACGAGCCGAGCGACTATTTTAAAACAATACATTAGAGCTCAAAAAAGAGCTGCTAAAGCAGGTATACTATAGATAGTATGATAAAAATTATATTTGCAGTAATAGGCTTATTGATCTTGTGGCAAATTGCCCGTTTACTTTCTTTAAAAGGAGACCTTAGCTCCTATCGTACATATTGGATACAGCAAAACGAGGTGGTTCCTAAAGATGAATATATTACGTATGTCGCCCTAGGGGATTCAGCTGCTCAGGGCATAGGAGCAAGTAAGCCAACTAAAGGCTATGTAGGGCTCGTTGCTGAAGAGATCAGCACTAGGCAGGGTAAACCAGTTCGTATCATAAATCTTTCTAAATCTGGAGCAAGAGCGGTAGATATTGTCAACGACCAGCTTCCTGTACTGAAAAACCTTAAGCCAGATATAGTCACCTTAGCAATAGGAGCAAACGACGTACTCCGGTATGACGAACCAGCTTTTAGGCAATCCATAGACACCATTGTAGCGGCGCTCCCCTCTGGTTCAATAATGGCTAATACCCCCAACTTTAGTGGAGGTCGTAAAGACCATGGAGAGATTCGATCGATGGAACTATCGGCATATATAGATCAAGCAGTAAAGAGTAGAGAAGATATTAAGCTAGCAGATTTGCACACATCAACGATAGCCATGAATTCTTTCGGTACGTACTCGGCAGACTTCTTTCATCCAAGTGATAAAGGCTATAAGCTGTGGGCAAGATCATTTATTGACCAGCTGTGAGTCTCTTGGACCTGAGTCTCAAAACCCTCCACAGCTAGCATAAAAGACGCTACACTTTTCCTTGTTCACTGTCTAAAACAAACAAGGAGAAAGATATGCGTCTTTTACGTGCTCATCATATAGTAAATCTAATCGAGGTGGTAGATACCT
>JBBSJF010000115.1:0-2539 GCA_038257495.1 Saccharimonadales bacterium (SeqCode)
GCTTCCATGTCGTCATGATGAGCTTCGGCAGCATGTGAAATATTTTCTGCCACGCCATATTTGCGTAGCATCTCACCACTAATATGATGGTGCTTGCCTTCCATCTTGTGCGTGAGGGCTTTGCCGAGGTCGTGTACTAAAGCTGCATACCTGCACGTTTTTACGTTAGCACCAATCTGCTCGGCGATAATACCGGCAATATGTGCCATCTCGGTACTATGTTTTAGTACATTTTGTCCATAGGAAGTTCGGTATCTTAATTCGCCTAGTAGCTGCAATATTTCTGGGGGTATACCGATAATACCTACTTCTCGGGCTGCATCTTCTGCCGCTCGTACAACTTCTTTTTGAACATTTTTAGTAGCCTTTTCAACTACTTCCTCAATACGACCCGGATGTACGCGACCATCTTTGAGTAACATTTCTAAAGTCTGTCTCGCGACTTCCCTACGCACAGGATCGAACGAGCTAAGTATAATCATACCCGGTGTATCATCTACCATAATATCTACACCAGTCGCACGCTGCAGTGCCTGGATATTACGACCTTCCTTACCTATGATACGTCCCTTCATCTCTTCGTCCTCGAGCCTTACAGCAGTAACCGTACGCTCAGCCGTAACTTCACTTGCCATTCGCTCCATAGCCTCAACTATGATGACGCTGGCCTTTTCTTCTGCTAGGTTTTTTGCTTCTGCTTGCAACTTGATAATTAGCCCTTCAAGGTCGTGGCGAATATCACGCTCGGTCATAGCCATGAGCTTTTCGGCTGCTTCCGCTTTCGTAAGCTTAGCTACTTTTTCTAGCTTTTCTTGTTGCCTGGCACGAATATCATGGATCTCACTCTTTAACGACTCCACCTCGACTTCGCCTTTACGGAGAGCTTCATTGCGCTTGTCTAGCTCGTCTAATTTACGGTCTAGAGACTCTTCACGGGAGACCAATCTCTTTTCGAGATCCTGTATCTCTTTACGGCGGCTACTTTCCTCGCTACGCGCTTCGTCTAATAACTTTTCGGCGTCTTTGCGTGCTTTTCGTAGCTCTTTTTCTGCCTCTTTCTCGGCGTTGCCAAGTTTTTTATTGGTACGAACAGTACTCGCGCCAAAACCAGCACCTAACCCCACTATCAATAAAATAATGGCTAATGCATCCATTTAATGTTCCTTTCTAAACTGATGGTATTCTCTACCAGTACATCACTATCACTTCATTAGTCTGTATAAAGAAAATCATTCAGTCGTAGTATAAATATCAATAACTAGCAGCGAACCTTGTGTTCAGCTTATATTGTAGTGCGAAAAACAAATAAAAGCACTAGTGATCGATACTATTTTAGTAAAACTCTACTTTACTTGCGCCGTAATATGAGGCATGGCGCCGTAATCGGGGGTAACTGATTTTACTAATTTTTCTTTTGCAAGAGACGTAACTACCGTATCAAGCCATTGCTCTCCTGTGGCGCTCGCAATAGGTATTTGCAAGCTGTCCGCAAGGGCGTTCGCGACACTGACGCCTATTCTTAGTCCGGTAAAAGATCCTGGACCTTGGTAGACTCCTATGGCTTTTAAGTCTTTATATGTAACACCTTGCCCCACAAGCAGGTCATTAATGCGAGTATGTAGCGACTCGGCCAGCTCACGGTGAGCTTCCCATGATATTGTTTTTATATGTTCCTTATTTTTGTATAACGTTAGTTCGGCAACTGGCTGATCTGTCCGAATAAGTAGTATCACTGCACGAAACTTTCAAAAAGGTAATCATACTTATCTGTATATCGGCAGGTAATTATCCTCTCGTTCTCTCTGTCTTCTACTTTAGAGATATCTATAATACATCTATCTTGCGGTAAAACATCGTGCACGACGTTTCCCCATTCCACTATTATAATCGCAGTAGGGTCGTCTAACACCTCTGCGAGCTGCTGAGCTATTAAACCAGCTTCTTCTAGGCGGTAGAAGTCGAAATGATGAATTGTAAACTTTTTGCCGTAATATACTCGACTCACCGTAAATGTAGGGCTAGAAACTTGGTCCTCGCTACCAATGCCTACCGCCAATCCAGTAACAATGGCGGTTTTTCCACCACCCAAATCTGATATGAGCTCTATTACCTCTCCCCCTTTAGTACTACACCCGAGTTGCTCGCCTAAGCGTACGGTATTTTCGTAACTTAAAGAGCGTGTTTGCCAAGTCTTTTCTGTACTCATATGCTACGTAGCCTAACGTAAATGTACCGACTATTGCAAGTAAGATCACGTGACTTTTATTATTGTCGGTCTCTTCGGGTTCTTCATAGACAGCGCGCTGATGATTTTGTTTGGCTGCTGCCGCTTTTTTGGTGGTTGAAGCCTTTTTCACAGCCGCTTTCGGCTTAGTAGCAGAAGCAGGTTTGGCTTTTGTTGCTGCTTTAGTTTTTGGGGCTACTTTAGATTTTTGAGTTACGGGCTTTTTAGTAGTCGTTGTCTTCAGGATGGGTAGTGTTTTTGGAGTGATGCTAAGAATATTTGCTACACCAGGAGTCTGGGTCGTAGTCCATTGCC
>JBBSJF010000116.1:0-2453 GCA_038257495.1 Saccharimonadales bacterium (SeqCode)
CCACATGCCGGATTCTCTGACCAAAGAAGAAGACTGAGAGACCAAAATAAGCCATAGCGTACTGGTACGGTTGCCACTGCGGATCTTGCCAGTAAAGTGCCATGACTGCTACCCATATAAATAATAAGATTGATCCTATGCTGATATATCCCGGGTCACGGGTAAGCACATGGATTGCAACCATGAATGCCACCGCAGTGAATAAGCTCACAACCAACATGAGCGGAATAGACACAGACGCCAAAACGGATATGAATACCAAGGACGACACCACGACAAGCAGATGAGCAAACAATTTTGGCGTAAGAGCTTTTGCTCTACGGTAGACAGACAAAAGCCCTAGCTCGGCAGCAGCTATAGAGATAAATACAGGAGTTATAGTAGTGATATCCCTACTTATTCCATACGCACCTATTGCAGCAGCGGTAGCGAGTAGCGCATTGCTCACGATGTATTTACTATTCCGTTCGCTATCATCCAGTAACCATGCCGAAACCCCGTAGTAGCAACTTGCCAGCAACACGACGAGCGCACACTGCAGAAACCCTTGCGACGGGATATAAAATAAACTTAAAACTACACCTATAGGCAACAAGATGTTAGAAGAAAGTAAAAACGGCTCTTGTAGCTCTGCCAAGTTATTCTTCCATTTAGAAGCTACTAAAAAGATAATACTTATAAACGCCATTGTTATGGCAAAGTAGTAGGTAGGTAAGTTCACAACAGATACGCCCGATTCAAACAGAGACAATATAGCCACGATAAACGTATAGCTTACATATGCCTGCTTGGTCGTAATAAGAGCATGGAGGTATAAGCCAACAGATATTACTGATACTGCAGCCCATACCAACGGACCCTGAGTGCCATTAAATGCCTCGGTATGCAGGCTTAACCCAAAGAACGGCAGCAGTATTAGGCCAATGCCAATAAATGCTATGCCCGCAGGCTTAAAGCGCTTACTCGCATGGAAAAACCATTGCCCCGAGGCATAAAAAACTATTACCAATAATGCGACCAATACACTCTTTGCCAATCCGCTTAGACCACCAAAAGCTAGGAATAAACCAACGGCGCTTAAAAACAAGAAAGCTCCAAAATAAAGCAGTATTATGGCATTGTCTATCTGTATTTTCGCACGTTCTGTTTTTGTAGGCTGATACGCCTGGGCGTCTACTTGGCTTAAGCTACCTTTACTCGCAAGCTGAAAGTTTTCTGTGGCGCTTATATAGGTATTCTGATTCCAAGAGTTAAACCCTTCCGGCTCTGGTTGAGCGACCGCAGCATCTTCTGGTACTGGTTGCTGCTCGCTAATCGCATCATAAGGTATAGGCAGCCCCATACTCTTTATGTCTGTTAACATACGAGCTACAAGCGCCTTTTCGGCTTTAGTAGTTACTTTATCTCTATACTTAGCTACAAACTGTGCCCATTCAAAATTACGACGTTCTAATGCGTCGCTATTATTTAAGGGCACACTATTAGACCCCGATTTTTTAGTCAGATAACCTGCCACAAAACCTATCAATATCAGTACGAGTGCAATCTGCAGCACTTTTTAAACCCCTGTTTACTAAACTATAGCAAAATGGGGCGACATTAACATCATTTTCATAGTACCTATTACTATGGCTGAAGGCGCACCAACAGACGGACACCAAGATCGGGATCGAGAGGAAGCCTATGCCGACCCCGACGTAGTACCCATAGAGTATTTGCCCAAAATGTTAGGTTTTGTAGAAACCGACGAGCTTATTGATCTTAGAACTCAGATTATCGAGGTTATGACTGCTGGTGATAAAGAAGGAATCTGATTACTTGTTGAGAGGTACCGTACACTAGGAGAACAACTGGTAGACACACTAAAAGATGAGAGCTTTTCAAGAGCTCAGATAGGCTTAGACTTGTCACTAGCAATCATGCGACGAGATGCCGGAAGAACCGAGGCATTCATAGACGATCTTGAAGAAGCCCTAATGTATGCTACCGCACAAGCATTTACCGACATAATACCTTCGTTACAAGAAGCTTTGGTACTGGCTTTAAAGACACCCATAGAGCTGGAACAGTGTATCGAGAGCATAGAGATCGCGGTACTACTCCGTATATTAGGTGAAGAGCACGGCTTTGACACGGAAACCTGTGATGATATAGGCGGCATGACACTTGCTGACGCCTTCGAGACTGCTTACAGCTACCTAACGCAAGCCGGTCTAGATGCAAACGAGATTTTAGCCCACTATCAGAATGGATAAAAACCTATTTGCAAATGCTTGTGTATAGTGCTATAATAAATCGCATGAATCGTAATGCAATAGTATTAGTAACATTCTTTACACCCTCTACTCTCGGGGGACTTGCTAGCTTTATACGCTAAAAATTTTCAATCAACAAAGCTTATTTCCCCCACCAAGGGGCTTTTTTAATTTTAAGGAGAAATTTCATGAAAGATA
>JBBSJF010000117.1:0-2396 GCA_038257495.1 Saccharimonadales bacterium (SeqCode)
AAAATAACTGGACTAAATGCATAGCAATACTTTTGACGGGTATAATCGCATCCATACTGTTGTGGTCGTCTGTCATAGCATCTGCAATTGCTCGTGGTTATAGCTCAACAGACAATGAGCTTCGCTCAGGAATGGTTGTCGCCCTAAGTATAGCATCTCCGGATGACTCAAAAAATGTGGAACGGGCTCACGGTGATAATAGTGAAAGGGGTGTAGGAGTAGTGACAACAATCGGCAGCAATACGATTACTCTTAGTTCTGCCAATGCACAGGTAATAGTCGAAAATGAGGGTCAAGTGGAGGCTTATGTTAGCGATATAAATGGTCCTATCGTACAGGGTGATCTTTTGGTCCTATCACCCCTGAGGGGTATTCTTATGAAATCTAACGACGATGTAGATAAAATTATAGGAATAGCCGCAGATACACCAAAAGAGCAAGAAGTATACATTTACGAGAAGAACAATCAGCCGCTAGACACTAAGATATCTAAAATAAAAATTAATCTTAATAACCAGGGTAGTAAATCTGGTTTCGTGGAAAAAGAGTCTACTTTAGCGACTTTAGGCCGTAAGTTAGTAGGAAAGGAGGTAGAAGAGGTTCGTGTACTTGTTGCCCTGGTAATCTTTGTGGTAGTTCTCATTACCGAGGGGGCTATATTGTATGGTGCTATTTCCAGTGCAATGATAGCGATAGGACGCAACCCATTAACCCGTAGAGCAATTAGAAACGAACTTTTAAGGGTGGTAGTAATAGCTCTATTGGTACTAGTAGTGGGTCTTGGGGCAGTCTACGCCATAATATGGATATAGAAATGTATTCAAAATTACTTGTGCAATATAATTTGTTACCGTAGAATATGTAATGGGATAATATACCCCAGTGGGTATAAGTAAATTTACTTAATAATTTATAAAATATAAATCAAAAAACATGAACGATCGGCTCCCTAAAGCAGCAGACTCTATCTATCCGGATACGCAGGTTATTCACCCGGTAAGTTCTTTGAATGCGCAGTCCGCGGGTGGTATGTACAATGACTCTTCGAATAGTCTGCTCAGTGATGAGCTAGATGTTCATGAGCAACCTGACTATACTCAACAAGGTTATATTGATTCGAACGTTGCGCGACCTAAAAAGCGTTTTAAACCTTTTTCGCATCGAAAGACTACGACTGTATCTTTGATTATAACTATATTGGTATTAGTAGTTACAGCTTCTACCATTTTAATTTTTGCTCGATATGGCAACAATAAGCAGGAGTCTAGAAATGCTGCTATCGAGCAGCAAGACATTAACCTTAAGAATGCTCAAATACCATCTATACCGAAGGAATTAAAAGGTTCGGAAGAGTCTTTATTAGTAAGTGGAGATATTATAACCAGAGGAGTATTAAAGATATCTAATGGTAATTTTGTAACCGTTCTTCGCGCAGAAAACCCTACTGCCGATCAAACTCTAACAATACCGATAGGTACGGGTACATTCTGTATAGATACGAATAACTGCAATTTTGCGTCTCAAACAGGCTTGGATCAGACGAATGCTGGTATAGCCCAAGCTAGTACTACTATAACAATTCTACAAAATAGGCTTGGTCAGCTTGTTGTGCCGGTAGTAAGACCCTCTAGCTTGGTCAATAATCAAGCAGGTGCAGTAGCCATACAGGGTACCAGCAACCAAATAAGTGTCAATACCTCTGGGGGTACTATTACTCTAGCTGGTCCTCAAGATTTAGCCACTGTTAGCTCTCCTACTTTTTCTAGTTTGCTTCTTAATGCGAACTTTACTGTAAATGGTACGGTTACGGTTGGCATTAACTGTAGTGGTTTTACAAATGGTGGAGTTATTACTACTAATGCCAATGGCCAGCTAGTTTGTGATAACGATGATGGTGGCGCAGGTGGCGGCACGGTTAGCTCGCCTGGCGGCACTAGCGGCACAGTAGCCCTGTTTACAGGCGCCCAAACCATTGCCGACTCTATTATTTCCCAAGCCCTGGGTACCGTCACCATTGCAGGCGACGGTGTAGTCACCGGCAACGTCAGTGCCGCTACGCTTAGCGGTAATGGCAGCGCCTTAACGGCTCTGAATGCCAGTAACATCAGCAGCGGTACACTCAGCGACCTTCGTGTGAGTGCTAATGTCTCCTTACTGGGCCAGACCATTAGCAATGGCGAACTGGTTAACAGCTCTTTAACTGTCAGCCCTGGTATCGGTCTTAGCGGTGGTGGCAGCGTGGCTTTGGGTGGCAGTACCACCCTAAACTGAGCCGACACCGCCGTTGTGGAAGGCAGATCAGGGAGCGCTTCCCCCATACCGCAATATACGGTCGACCAGCAGGGACGAATCGTCAGTGTTACGAAAATCCCCATTAGTGGTCTAGATAGCTGTAG
>JBBSJF010000118.1:0-2262 GCA_038257495.1 Saccharimonadales bacterium (SeqCode)
CGGTGCTTTCACAATATTAGATCCTCGCTCTGATACAACGTTATTCTCTAGTACGGGGAATTGTCCAACTTGATCGACAAGAATTTTGGTTACGTAGTCTGCGATCCCAATGCGTATCTCCCCATAAGGAATTAACTCAGGTGGAACACCTGGGTATTTATCATTGCTTCTAGCGTATAGATTATTACTGTGTAGTGGGTTACTCATAAGCAAAATAGTTGATTAGCATTAGCAGTGGTCGTGGTCGATAACGTATCGAGAGTTTCTCCGCGGAGCTCACTCAAGAACTCGGCAACCTTCACAACATACTTAGGCTTATTAACTGTACCACGTAACGGCTTAGGAGTCAAGTAGGGACTGTCAGTTTCAAGAAGTAATTTTTGCAACGGCACCATTTTAGCAGCTTGTAGCTGATCTTGGTCTTTCGTAAATGTCATTATGCCGTTCAAACCGATATACAAATCCCGTTCTAAGGCTTTGTCTAGTACCCTTGAATCTGACGAAAAACTGTGGATTACACCTTTAATCCCTTTAAAATTATCGAAAATTGCCCAAAAGTCGTCAAAAGCATCACGAACATGAAATATAACTGGCAATTTGTATTCCATGGCTACACCTAACTGATATTCCAAGATTATTCTCTGTTCAGGAGGTTCGGAGTGCTGGTAATAATAATCCAATCCACATTCGCCTACCGCCACGACTTTATTCATGGAAATTAGACTCGTAAACTGCTCAAGTTCGGCAGCTTGCCCTGCATATCTTTTAGCCTCGTGAGGATGCAAGCCTATCGTGGCATATACCCCAGGCCTACTCTGAGCGAAGGTAACCGCTCGTATACTATCCTCAAGATCCGTGCCAACACAAAGCAGTTTTGTGACCCCTAAAGCTACAGCTTCTGTAATCATATCGTCAGGCTCAGGCTTGCCTGCAGCTAACCACCGCTCAAGAGTAGGATCATTGCCGTTGATATCATAATTAGCAGAATGAATATGGCAGTGTGTGTCTATAAACTCCATACATTTTCACCTTATTCTTCATTTTTAGGGAACAAAGTGCCCTGTAGTGGTCTAATAATCCCGCCTTCAAAAATCGAACGTATTTTTTGTGTAGTTTCCGGCAAAAAAGGATCGAGCATATAGGCGATCTCGAGCAAACAACTACATGTATAGGCCAGTACTTCGCTCAAATGCTCTTTATCGTCAGTTTTAGCAAGCTCCCATGGTTTTGTTTCGTCAATATACTGGTTAAGCCCACGAACCTGTTCCCATACTTCTTCTAGAGCTTTGTCGAAATGGCAAGCTTCGATAGCTTCGCGGTACTGGGCAATATCGTGCTCAGATTCTGGCATAGCGCCTATAACTCCATCCTGATATTTGACGATCATAGCAGCCGTACGGCTTACAGCATTGCCTAATTGGTTAGCAAGATCACTATTATAAGCATCCTCAAAACGCTCCCATGTAAAATCTCCGTCACCATAACTTGGGATATGACGTAAGAAGAAATACCTAAAAGCGTCTGCTCCGTATTTAGCAATTACATCTGATGGCGAGACACTATTACCAAGGCTTTTGCTCATTTTTTGGTCGCCAACTGTTACATATCCATGTACATAAAGTGTCTTTGGCAAAGGTAAGCCAAGCGCAAGAAGCATACCTGGCCAAATAGCTGCATGAAAACGTAGTATTCCCTTGCCAACCACCTGCACATTTGCCGGCCAAAATGTCTTAAAGTCTGCATGCTCTGGATAACCAAGCACAGTTATATAGTTCATGAGCGCCTCAAACCATACGTACATGACCTGAGAGGTATCGCCAGGTACGGGAATCCCCCACGATATCTTCTCGGCTGGACGAGATATACTAATATCTTCTAGCCCCTCGTTAATGACGCTTAAAATCTCTTTTTTGCGCGTCGCAGGAATAATTTGAAAACTTCCATCATTTACTGCTTTTTTTATAGCATCTGTATGTTTGCTCAGCGCAAAGAAATAATTTTGTTCTTCTAATTTTTCATAAGCTCGGTTATGATCCGGACAGATACCGTTATGTACTGCTGCTGCTTTTTCACTTATATACTCTTCACAACCCGTACAATAAAGTCCTATATAAGAACCTTTATATATGTCATTTTTAAGCGCCTTCCAAATAAGCTGCGCCCGTTGTTCGTGCCCCGTATCTGTCGTACGTATAAAGCGGTCGTTACTTATATTGAGCTGTTTTGCCAGATCCACAAACACTTTGCTCATTTCATCAGCCA
>JBBSJF010000119.1:0-2253 GCA_038257495.1 Saccharimonadales bacterium (SeqCode)
GATATAGTGGCCGCAAATATTTTTTTCTATAAAAATACCGGCATTTGTAATGCATGCTGCGACATTTATCTTCAACCAAGTAAATATCTGCGATTAAAGTTAACACCTCATGTGCTAATGAATCGGTAGTGGTTAATTCTGCGGTGATGTCGAAGAACTTGCGGCGCGCATGCGCCATGCAGCCGACTTCATTAACGTCTCCAGATTTATATAATGCGTCGTAGCCACTAAAGGCATCAGCTTGTAAATATCCTTTAAAGCCTGCTAGAAATTTCTGTGGCGCGCTTTGTTGTCTAGTTGGAGAATAATCATATACAGTGCAGGGGAACGTATTGTTGTTATCCGACACATATGTCCATAAGCGACCTTTTTTGGTCTTACCAACTGCCAAGACAGGCACAGGAGTATCGTCAGTATATAAATGCGATTCTCTTAATAAATCTCTATGCATTAAGCCAACTAGCGGTGCTAATATCTGCGCACTTTGCGACATCCAGCCACCTAAAGTAGATTCGGGTATTTCAAGGCCATGCCGCTCAAACCGTTGCGCTTGCCTATACAAAGGCAACGAGTCTTGATATTTATTAATAACAACTTCGGCTAGCAACCCAGGGCCAGGGATGCCTTTGGATATCGGTTGCTTTGGCATCGGCGCCACCTTAACACAACAACCATTTTTACAAGCATACTTATAGCGTATATGCTTTTTGACGAAAAGTTTGACCGGTATCGCCTCTAGCTGCTCGCTCACCTCTTCACCGATTTTATGACAAATATTACTGCAAAACTGGCATACCAATTCCGTTTTATCTAATTGATAAAGGATATCGGTGCGGGGTAAGCCTGGCGGTAGCTTCTTTCTAACTGCTTGACTATTATTAGTGCTATCGTTTCTAGCTGGGCTCGAGCTCTTAGTAATATCAACGGGCTGCTTAGGGCTTGATTGCCCTTTCTCTGATTTTTGGCCATACAATATGCGTAGCAGATTATCCAGCCTAGCTTGCATATTATCAAAGCTGTTTTGCAAAGTTTTCATCTGCTCTAACAACTCGGTTATCTGTGCATCTTTGATACTTAGCTGGGCATCTTTTGTACTTAATAGCTTTATTAATTCATTTACATCCATAGCCTGGCAATAATACAGCTATGCCAAGCTATTGTATGTGATCTAATCGCCATTCCAAGGGTGATCTAGCAGCTATACCGCGCGAAGCCGCTGCTTATTGGCTAAATCTATACCTTCGAGCAACAGATTTAAGTCGGACATGCTAATTTTATATTTTTTTCCGCCTACCTTTGGTACCCTAAATCTACCATCTGCCAGGCATTTATACGTCATAACAAAGCCATTACGATCCCAGTGTAACAGCTTTACTTTAGAGCCTCCTTTACCAAAGAACACAAATAGGTGATTGCCTTTGGGATCTAGCTCAAACTCCTGTTGCACAAAGGCTGCTAAACTAAAGCAGCCTTTGCGCATATCAGTAGTTTGCGCGGCCACAAACACTTGTACATCTGGGGTGCTAATTAGCATAAGCTGACCTCATGCTTTGTATTAAGTGTACGAGTTGCTGCATCGATATACCATGCGGCATCTCTAGGGTAATGTCTTTTGCAATATTTAAAACCCATCTACCTTGTGGCGTAGCATCCACAACTTGCATTGGTACAAATGATACCGACTCTTTACCGTCAGTAACTTTATCCTCTTGTCTTTTACGCCACACTGAAAGGTAGTATGCAAAGTGATCTTTGTTTATGTTATTCTGTCGGCAATAGCCGACCTGAGACTGACCGCTGGTTTGATAATCTTCGATTATTTTAAACCATGTGGCACGCTTAGATTGCTGCGCTGCATCGATGGTAATTGATTTTGACATTGTATACTCCGTTAAGCTTAAAATTATCTTTTAACAGAGCAATAGTGTTAGTGGAATATGTATATCACCGGGCGGTTACCATTGAGCTTGCAGATCAGACGTTATACCAGGCAAAAAATGGTGGTAAAAACCAGATTAAGTACAGCAAGGCTAGATAACTTAGATAGTTTGTGCGCATAAAGCTATGATGAAATATCTGATTTTACTATTCGAGCATTAATAAACTGCTTAATGCCTTCTAACGGTTCCACTTTATAGTGGAAATTCACGTCAAGTACTTGCCTTAGCATATCTTTCTTCGTGGCTAGCCCCTCAATAACCTCAAAAGCTTTATTAGACAATTCTGATAAATAATATTCCTCAGTATCAAATA
>JBBSJF010000120.1:0-2248 GCA_038257495.1 Saccharimonadales bacterium (SeqCode)
ATCTTCTAGCCCCTCGTTAATGACGCTTAAAATCTCTTTTTTGCGCGTCGCAGGAATAATTTGAAAACTTCCATCATTTACTGCTTTTTTTATAGCATCCGTATGTTTGCTCAGCGCGAAGAAATAATTTTGTTCTTCCAATTTTTCATAAGCTCGGTTGTGATCCGGACAGATACCATTATGTACTGCTGCTGCTTTTTCACTTATATACTCCTCACAACCCGTACAATAAAGCCCTATATACGAGCCTTTGTATATGTCATTTTTAAGCGCCTTCCAAATAAGCTGGGCCCGTTGTTCATGCCCCGTATCCGTCGTACGTATAAAGCGGTCGTTACTTATATTGAGCTGTTTTGCCAGATCCACAAACACTTTGCTCATTTCATCAGCCAAAGCCTTTGGTTCCTTGCCCGTTTCTTTGGCTTTTTCGGCTATTTTGCCACCGTGTTCATCAGTACCGGTGCTAAATAGCACGTTTCTGCCATGCGCACGTGCATAACGTGCTAACACATCAGCGTATATAAATTCCATTGCGTGACCAAGATGCGGCGGTCCATTGATGTATGGGATAGAGGTTGTCACGTAGTAGTTATTAATAGAAGACTTGGAACTCATAGAAGTATTGTACCTTTAGTAGTTTAAATTTACAGACATTTAAAAAAGAGAAATTAAATAGCCCTAGGGCATAATCTGGAGTTGAGATACGCATACGTAAGTCATGATAATACCAATAATATATTAATCTTTATTGTTCGTCGAGAGGTGCCAAAGCTGACAGTGGTTGCATTTATAAGGCTTTAGCTTAGTACCATGCTGCCAGCTCACGGTCAGCGCAGTCGCCTCAGCCTGCTTTTTGGTATCGAAGACAATCTTGCCTTCGCATGGTAAAGAAAATTCAGCTTCTGAGGCATTCATAGATTTATTCTACAGGACCAACCGGAGTTTCAGGAGAGCGACGGGCAGAGGATATTCTGCGATGTGCCTCAACAAGAACCTGATCTGGCAGAACTACGACAAGTGGGTTTAAACGATAGCCAGGATGCACGCCATCTGCACGATCTCTTTCCTCAATAAAATCATCCGGGTTACCATGGAGACCACGCAAATCTCTCCATGCTTTAGTAATACTACTTATCCCCGACCTGTTCTGAGGCAAGCAATGCAACCTCCTGATGCCTAGGCCATCTATATGCCTTATTGTTATAAGTTTCCTTGTAGCCATAGCGGCTGTTAGCAGAGAGACCTGTAAAGGCTCCAGGCGAACAGCCCGTCCACCAACGCCTATACGCAAATCTTCATAACAAACGCCTATGGGTAACGTTAATTCCACAGAGACTTCACGCATGATTAGCCGATTCCATACGCCAACAAATTCAGAATCAAATAGCAGCTCTTTCCGTTCGTAGGGGAGCCTTGCCTCACTATGTCGAGGAATATTAGAAGCTTTAGCTACTTTTTCTAGTTGTCCAATAGCCTGTCGTTTATCCGGGGAAATCATAAAAAACAGTGTAGCAAAAATATTTGGTTTTTAATACTAGTTATGCTATAATAGTAAAGATGGGGCTGAAATATGCTCGACATTGGATCTTTACAAGTGAATATGGCAGGTCGGGTTGCGCTACACGTTAGTTGGCGCAAACCAAATAGATGCAAAAACATCTGACCGCGAAGGTTTGATCAAGGATCTAGCTGCAAAGCTTTTCCCTGCACAAGCCCTAGCACTAGCAGCCTAATAATCTTAGGTTGCGGTCCTCTTTGCGACACCAGATAGCAAAGTACGACCCTATATTTTCTGGTTGCTTTCTTGCTATGAGCCGTAGCCAGAACTAAGCCTTTGGCCTATAGATTTCTGTTTTTTGATTGTTCTAATCAGAAACTCCGAATATATCGAACAATCTAAACCTGTAGTCATTTCACAACGTAAACCGATGGACCCGGGGGGCAGATCCTCGGCGGCTCCACCAAATTGCTAAAATTGACCTCATAGAGGTCTTTTTTTGTTTTTAATCTGAAAATTGGGCTTAAATTATTGGTGCCAACTTTTCCTGAGGAATAATATGTAATACCGCCTTGCATATTAATTGTGCGCCACCTGTTAGCTGTTAGGAACCTGAGTCTCAAAACCCTCCACAGCTAGCATAAAAGACGCTACACTTTTCCTTGTTCACTGTCTAAAACAAACAAGGAGAAAGATATGCGTCTTTTACGTGCTCATCATATAGTAAATCTAATCGAGGTGGTAGATACC
>JBBSJF010000121.1:0-2246 GCA_038257495.1 Saccharimonadales bacterium (SeqCode)
CTTGGTCCTCGCTACCAATGCCTACCGCCAATCCAGTAACAATGGCGGTTTTTCCACCACCCAAATCTGATATGAGCTCTATTACCTCTCCCCCTTTAGTACTACGCCCGAGTTGCTCGCCTAAGCGTACGGTATTTTCGTAACTTAAAGAGCGTGTTTGCCAAGTCTTTTCGGTACTCATATACTACATAGCCTAGCGTAAAAGTACCAACTATTGCAAGTAAGAGCACATGGCTATTATTATTGTCGGTCTCCTCTGGTTCTTCATAGACAGCACGTTTAGGATTTTGCTTGGCTACCGAAGCTTTTTTGGTGGTTGAAGCTTTTTTCACAGTCGCTTTTGGCTTAGTAGCAGAAGCAGGTTTGGCTTTTGTTGCTGCTTTAGTTTTTGGGGCTACTTTAGATTTTTGATGTACGGGGTGTTTATTAGTCGTGGTCTTCAGGATGGGTAGTGTTTTTGGAGTGATGCTAAGAATATTTGCTACACCAGGAGTCTGGGTCGTAGTCCATTGCCATACGCCGTCGATCAATGACCACGACACGCCCTCCGGGGCGTTCGTATATTGGTCGGTCTGTGAAACAACTATACCGGTAGGATCCAGTACACGAGCTTTGCTCGATGTATTGGCCAGAGTAACGCCACTGTCTCTAACGTAGATAACCATGTACGATGCTGGGGGCAACATAACAGACCCAAAAGTGTGGCTATACGAAAAAGAATTGCCCGTCTGAAGCTTATAATCTTTTAAGTCTATCGCTATGAGGTTAGGATTGTAGAGCTCTATATACTCATCTTGCGCATCACTGAACGGAGCAGCTGGGTTTGGTAATAATTCGCTTAGGGTGATGGGTAGATACGATATAGGCGGCGGAATATCTTCGATAGGAACTGATGGTGCAGTAGGCGGTTCTGTAATAATATCAGTGTTCGGGGCTGGATCTAGCGGTGGCTCGGTGGGTGCAATTGGAGGTATTTCGGGTGGCGGATCAGACACAGTTGGTGGTGGTATGGTTTCATCCTCTGGCAGATTTGTAATTGGTGGAGCTACATTAGTAGACTCAGGACTGGGTGACATCGAAAGCTCAAAATCTATAGCATTATTATTGGTATCCTGCGGCTTGCCGTCACTGGTAGATAGACGCTTCAAGGATTTTCCTGCTTCCATTGCTTTAGCTGCAGTATTTTCTGGGTGTGTCGCACTTCCCCATCCCA
The DNA here is from genome assembly GCA_038257495.1 of Saccharimonadales bacterium (SeqCode). Lineage (GTDB taxonomy): Bacteria > Patescibacteriota > Saccharimonadia > Saccharimonadales > JBBSJF01 > JBBSJF01. The sequence goes on from JBBSJF010000121.1 coordinate 1,214, forward strand.
ACAGATCGTAGACAGTACCATCAACTGCACCCACTAGCCTTACATGACCTGCTGTCTTACTAATGCCAGCACTATACGTGATATCTGATGCTTCAGAAAGGTAGCCCACGCTGGTGATCAGATAGGTTTTGCCGGGGTATAAAGTACCATTTAAAATAACATTGCGGGTTGGGGTACCGTCAAAATTAGTAATACCACCCGAGAAATACTGCATTTTTATTTTAGACAGATCTATTGCCTGTTCAGAATTATTATATAGCTCCACGAATTCTTCACTGGCAGCACCAGAAGCAGCCCCCGACTCTGCCTGAATCTCATGAATAACCAGTCCAATAGCATTTACTTCAGCATAAATCGGAAATGCAGACAATAAATTGAATACTAGCAAAAATATAGCTGAGATTTTGACCATATTGCTTATGATTGTAAACAATGCACATCAATTTTTCAAAACAAAATTGTACGATAGACCTCTTCCCAAACTCTAACTTGCCCTAAAAATACCCTTTTTGTCTATAATTCATTAAAATCTGATAACCATAACTATGGATATGCTGATAATATTATTAAAGAATTCTAGTTCAAAAATCATTATTCCTAAGAACAAGCTAGAGTTCGGGAGGAGGTCTAATTACTATGTTTCAGCTATCCTCAAATTTTATTGATCGACCGGTACTATCGCTAAGGCTAGGACTGCCCATAGCTCATATATACGAACCTATCATAAACCCCAATAACTTACGTCTAGAGGCATGGTATGCCCAAGATCTACGGAGTAAAGCTCGTCTCGTACTGCCATATCAAGAAATACGTGAGATTATCCCAGAAGGCTTTATAGTAAATGACACAGATGCATTAGAAACATTAGATGCATTGGTTCGAATAAAGGAAATTGCCGAAATTGGCTTTAAGCTCATAGGTAAAACGGTAGTGACTGATACCAAGCAACATGTAGGTAAAGTTACTGATTATGCGGTAGACACTCAGACATTTATAGTTCAAAAACTCTACACCGAGCAATCCGTCTTAAAAA
>JBBSJF010000122.1:0-2144 GCA_038257495.1 Saccharimonadales bacterium (SeqCode)
ATATTGCCAGGGTAATCCGTACCCACCTCTACAACTACCACATCATAAGGATAAAAATACTTAATCTGTTTTTCGTTTCTAATAAATAGCCGAATCCAGGCAAATACATTGGTAATTGTAGGCTCTGGTTCGCCAAAAAAGATCAAGGGTACGGTAACTATATCGTTATAATTACCTTTTTGATAACGCACGTTAGCCCCAGCGGATAGATACTCGGCTACCACATATTTGGTCGTGGTCTTACCAATACTGCCGACTACCGCAACCACCTTTGTAGCATTCTTAGAAACTAGACGACGAACCTGCCAGCCCAATATAGAAACAACAATTCGTTTAGCAAACTTTTTCAATATAAAATAAGTATACAAGACATAGTAACTACAAGAAAAACCTGCCATAGAAATGACAGGTTTTTAACTAGCTAAAATATATATGGTGGAGCACTGTAGGTGCGACCTACTTCCATCTTGCGACGGATGAACGCGAATCCGCTCGTGCCCCATGTGAAGAACAGAATACCAGATACATATCCTGTCTGCAATGCAGGCTTTGTAAAAGCAAGACGCTGTCTGTTATAATCGGGCAGTTATGGGGATATAGCTCAGTTGATTAGAGCGCTGCCCTGGCAGGGCAGAGGTCCAGGGTTTGAGTCCCTGTATCTCCACCACAACAGCGATCACTATATATATTCATGCTAATGATGACTTTTAACCTAGACCAGAATTATGACTAAGCGTTTAAACAAAATTCCAGACGGCATAAACTTACTTTCAATCAGACATATAGCCTACGGACAAAATAACGAAGACATCGTGCTATTGAGAGCGTTTAAAGACATTAGAAACGGTTATTATATTGATGTAGGCGCGGGGCATCCAGTAGAAGGATCCATCACCAAAAACCTATACGACCAGCTGGGATGGACTGGGCTAGAAATAGAGCCATTACCAGAAATGGCAGACTTACTCAGACTTGCGCGACCCAAAAATACCATTGTAAGCAAAGCCGTTGGAGCAACACCAGGGACTGCTATATTCTATCGTCTTACTGACAATTGGGGCATGAGTACTCTCGATCCTCACGTAGCTCAGCTTCATAAAAATAACGGCTGGGCGGTTACCAAGCAAACCGTCAAAATCGACACGTTAAATCGTCTATTAGATAAACACGTTAAATGTACTATTAACTTTTTAAAACTAGACATCGAAGGTTGCGAAGGCACCGCACTAACAGCGCTTGATCTAAGCAAATGGCAGCCCTGGGTTCTTATGATCGAAGCAACCGCACCAGCTAGCACCCGTTCCACTCATCAAACATGGGAAAAATATATCTTAGATTCTGGCTATACTTTAGCGTTATTTGATGGCTTAAATCGCTTTTATGTCCGTAAAGACAAAAAAGACATACTAGATTTACTCAAAATTCCGGCTAATATTTTTGATGGATATATTCCATATAAATGATGGAAGCTATTGCCTGAATCAGCCAAAAAAGAATTAGCTATCGAATTCATTGACTAGAAGTTTTACTACACAACAGTTAAAAAGTCCGAGAATATTCTCGGACTTTTTTTCGTGCGTGCCCACCCTGCGGCGGGTATTGATTTTTGTATTTTTATTTTACGGCGCCGCAAGCAACGCACGAACCACCAGAAACTATTATGCGCTTAAGCTAACATATCGTCAATTGCCTTAATGCAAATATCGAATCTATCTGCAAAGTTCTTATCTGTTAGATGTACATCAACAGTTGAGCCGTGTGCGTCTAAAAACTTTTTATGCTGAGTAAAATACACCTCCATCGCATCGGAATCGATAAGCGAGCTAGCGCTCGTCCCTAGTTTTTTAACAAATTCTGGCGATAAATCGAAGCTAATAAGAAACGTGATGTAACCCTCTTGCTCTAAGCGCTGTTTGAATGCTTGCCATGTTCTATCTACGCTCGCGTCGTATATAACTGATCTGCCCTTTGCTAATAATTTGTTAAGATACCCGTCTTTACGGTTAATAAAAATCCCCGTGGCAGAGACCACGGGGTATTCCGGAGCAGCTGCACCAATCACCAGATGGTGAGCTGTAGGTCGTTGGTGTTCTTTCCTTGGTTTTTGATGTAGTTTTTTACGACAGCCCAATTACCACCCGTGC
>JBBSJF010000123.1:0-2067 GCA_038257495.1 Saccharimonadales bacterium (SeqCode)
TCGTAAATTAAAACTACCTAGAGTTACCTAGTAATCTTATCAGGATATATGTAAACACATTAAGATTATCGATCTATTTCGTAGGAGCCTACCACTGCTTATGGTTAAATATATACATATGAGTCAAGACGCTCGATACGATGAAGAGCAGGCAGCGCAGCGACGTGCAAGGATTTTAGGATTCAGCTATTTTGATACCTCTAAATTGGAAGAAAAACCTCTATATAGAACCGTACTTCCCTTGGATGAATTGTATAGCCTAAAAGTCATACCTCTAAAAGTGGATGACCATCACGTGTTGTTCGGTGTTACTACCACGACTTCTCAAGCAACAATGAATAATCTGAAGTCACGATTTCAGGATCAACGGGTTAATTTTGTCATAATCTCTGATACCGGCTACAGGGACTATATGAAGCTTTATGACCCTCCAAAAAAAATAGAGTATCAAGATATTGCGTTATCTAAAAATGCCGATAAGGATATGTTTACCAATGTTAGCCGTACATTAGACACGGTACGCTCAGATGATATATTGGCATACCTTGTTAGGCAGGCGTATCAGCTAAAAACTTCAGATATCCATTTAGAATGTCAAAAAGAAGGCATCAGGGTTCGTTTTCGTGTAGACGGAGTTCTACATCCAATTGCGATGTTTACCCATAGTAAGTACCGCCAGCTAACATCATCAATCGCTATAGCAGCTAATGTTAGTACTGGCTCGCCACAAGCTCAAACCGGACACATAAACCGTAAATATACATTAGCTACGGGCGAGGATGTAACTATAAACCTTAGGGTAGAGACTGTACCGACAGTCTATGGTTTAGACATAGTTATGAGGTTATTCAACTTTAAACTCGAACTTCTCACACTTAATAACCTTGGACTAGATGAAAAAGAACGTGTGGCCGTAGATGATGTCATTAGACATCCAACGGGGATGGTTCTGATTGTAGGTCCAACGGGTTCTGGTAAGACAACTACACTCTATTCGCTTATTAATACGCTTAACACCCCTGAGCGAAAAATAATAACGCTCGAGGATCCTGTAGAATACTTCATGCCGGGTGTGGTGCAGATACCGGTCGACGGTGATCATCAGGCATATGGTTTTGCCGAAAAACTCAGGGCAGTTCTACGCCTTGATCCTGACGTTGTTATGATTGGTGAGATTAGAGACCAAGATACTGCTAAAACCGCGCTGCAAGCGGCTCTCACTGGTCATCTCGTGCTTTCTACGTTCCACGCTTCTAGCGCAGCAGCTGCACTTACTCGTATGTTAGATGCCATCGGTATAAATCCTCTCTTTGCGAGTGCCATGCACCTCGTCATGGCGCAACGACTTATTCGTAGGTTGGACGATAAAACTAAGATAGCTTATAAACCAGATGAAAGATTATGTGCCCAGTTAAAGACGGTTATTGATACATTTCCCCCTAATTTACAGAAGCCAGATCTTAGTCAAGTTACGCTTTATCATGCCGGCACATCAGATGAAATACCGTTTGGATATAAAGGTCAGCTTGCACTTCGTGAGCAGCTGTTAATGACTCCACGTGTAAGGGATATGTTGCGTATGCCCCCTAACCAAATTACTACCCAGATGCTGGAGGAACAGGCGGTTGCAGATGGTATGATGACCATGCTACAAAACGGTATACTTAAAGCAATTTCGGGAGTAACTACTATAGAAGAAGTTTACCGCGTCGTAGGTTAACTGATTGCATACGTTGTAAATACTGCATATTAGTGGTATAGTTTCGATATTATGGAGCATAAATCTCTCCAATCGGCTGCCGAGCAAGAACCTTATGATTCTCGTAGTCCCTTCCAGGACTTTAAATCCATATTTAAAAATAGACATGTACGGCGGGAACGTATAGTAGAAACACTTGTCAACCACGCCATATCAGAAAAAGAGATGATAGATACTGGTAACGAGAAGAATGGGTCAGATAAAGCAATAGCAAAGTCAATCGCTATAGAACTCCTTGATGCAAGGCGACTAACCATAGACCAGCGAATACGAGAAATGCCATCTGAAGTATCTAACAGTTTTTCTAA
>JBBSJF010000124.1:0-2039 GCA_038257495.1 Saccharimonadales bacterium (SeqCode)
AACACTGGTGCTGGAAATGTGATTGGTTTGTTCTCTGTTGTTAGCCTTCTTGGTGCTGTATTGCACCGAGTGGTTAGAATCCGCGGTTAATTAAATAACTGTGGACAAACACTAGCGCAATTGTAAAGATTGTGCTAGTGTAACAACTAGGTGAGCATGACTGATCGCTCTAGATGAAAAAGCCCTGTATTCAAGCAGGGCTTTTTCTATGTCTAAGATTAATAGCGTAGTTATAAGTTGGCAAAACAGGGGTAATATAGTATTATTCGCTGGTCTTCACATCAGTTAAATGGTCCCGTCGTCTAACGGTTAGGACACCAGGTTTTCATCCTGGCAACAGGGGTTCGACTCCCCTCGGGATCACCATAATGCTCATGCTTTATATGGTACTATTTAGCTATGGAAAAGAGAAGTTTACATCAGGCAGGCTTTGCGACTAGTGTGCTGATTCTAGTTATTGTTTTGGCAGTTATCGGAGGAGTGGGGATCTATGTTGCTACAAAAACAAACAAACGAGCTAATCAGGTGTCTCGTAATTCGTGGTCAAGCACTAAATACGATCTTCCTTATACCACAGATAAAACCACAATTACATCTTTGCCAAAGACCAATGAAATTAAAGTCACTGTGAGCAGTGACACGATAAAGTTATCTTTTGTTCCTAATATGCCAGTTGGCGATATCTACGCAATCAGCGGGAGTTTAGTGGTTGATGAGGTGAATTCTGTGGTTACCAAGAATATTACCATTGAGATTACAGAGCAGCTCTATATTGGGGATGGTTCTACGATGGGACTAGATATTAATATCGGTAACCAGTATTCATACGATGATTCAATAGCTCCAAATGGGACTCTCGCTCAAGGTCCGTATAAAGTAACAGTAAACGTTTCAGATACAAAAGGTAACAAAATATATACATACAGTTCGATGGTTACGTACTAGCTAGCAAATGATTAAACTGTCAATTATCATTCCACCTTATGATTTCTGCCATAATTTACTTATAAACTAAATGGGATAAGGTCACCAAACGAGGCTATTCTTTTACAGAGAGGTCTTTTTTATTTATTAATCTGTTGCGCCGAATATACATAAGCGGTTACACTACAAGGAGTGAATACGACTTATAAAAAACCAGCTACTGCTTTGGAGAATTTCAAGCGTACTAAAATTATTGCTACTGTAGGACCTGCAACGGATAGTTATGATCAGATCAAAGCACTTATTGAGTCAGGCGTAAATGGCTTACGACTTAACTTTAGCCATGGTACGAACGAAGAACGGGACAGGCAGATCGCATGGATACGAAAAGCAAGTAAAGCATTGGGCAAACCGGTAGCGATTATCCAAGATCTATGTGGTCCTAAGGTGCGTTTGGGCGCGTTTGATGGGATTATCACGGTGCAAACCGGGCAGAGCCTTAGCTTTAAATATCAGGCAGACTATGAGCGCACCGGGCATATACCTATACTTCATGATCTTTCCAAGTTTGTGAAGCGTGGAGAGAGACTATTGCTCTTTGACGGACGTATCCGGACTATTATTACGAGTGTTAAAGACGGCGTTATATATTCTCAGGCTGAAAACGACGGAGTGCTGATAAAAGGTAAGGGCATAAATTTGCCAGATTCTAGTCTAGGGGGCAATGTAATTACGGTAAAAGACCGCAAAGACATGGCTTTTGGTTCTACGCGAGATGTAGATTTTGTAGCTATAAGTTTTATCCAGACTGCGAGCGATGTGCGGGCGTTTAGACGGATACTGACTAACTTAGGTAGCAAAGTACAGATTATATCTAAAATAGAGACGGCTGCAGCGGTCGAAAACATTGAAGAAATAGTAAAAGAATCCGACATGGTCATGGTGGCTCGGGGTGACCTTGCTACCGATGTTAGCCCAGAAGTAGTCCCCGTTACGCAGCGCAAAATCATTACGCTTGGTATGAAATATGCCAAACCGACAATTGTAGCAACACAGATGCTGGTATCGATGACCGAACAGCCAGAACCCACGAGAGCTGAAGTCTCTGATGTGGC
>JBBSJF010000125.1:0-2021 GCA_038257495.1 Saccharimonadales bacterium (SeqCode)
AATACACAGTGGGACTTATGGCGGTAGACGGTTGGCATCACGTCTTATGATAGAGGAAAGTTCGACTCAGGAGCAAGCAGAAGCTGGGACGGGCCTGTGACCCACGACCTGACGGTCGGGGAATAATGCTCCGCTATTTAAAATTACTAACGATTAAGGCTTTTTAACTGTAGTAGCTGTAGACCCATTATTTGTTGCAGTAGTTGGCTTAGGAGCCACGGTTGTAGCTGCTGCCTTAACGGTACTCGGTGTTGTTGTTGCTGAAGCTGAAGCAGCCTGGTCGTTCTTATTAGCAGCATCGGCAGGAGGAACTTGACCTGGGTATTTATCTTCACATAACACCTTTACTAGCCCAAGCATGGCGGTACGGGCCTTAAGGTCTCTAAGATCTGCACTGTAGACTTTTTCCTTCAATTTGCGATCTTCGCCACCATTATCAGTACTAAAAGTTCTACTTTCTTTTATGCTAGCAGTTTGGGCGCCATTTTCACTAGCGTAATCTAGTCTAACTTCTCCTTTTATAGGAGCTGGACATGTTACTACAGCAGTCTTACCATGATTAACTATTTTCATAGTATCTTTTAGCCCTAATGCATTCATTGCCCCGTTTCCGGCTGCAGAACTAGTATCAGGAAGTATGTTGTTTACTGCACTAGAAGCGGACTGATATCCTTCATGAAGTAAATGAAGCTGAAGGGCTCCAGCTGTTGCAGCTGCTAAAACAGCACAACCTACTCTTATTTTTCTCAATAGACCGCTTTGCTCTACATGCCCAGTGGACTTCTCTGCTACGGGAGTACTTCCACCTTGATCACCAGATTGTAAAGGAGAAGTAGGAATTTCAGTTGAAGCAACATCAATGGGACTACGTCTACCAGACCTATCAACATGAAGTGTTACAGACTTACCAAATCGAGTTTTAGCTTTACTCATAATTACCTCTTAATAATACATTATTTGTATATAGGCAACATTATGCTCTAGTTTACATAATATGTCAATACATATTTAAGTTTTTATTCTACTTTATGTTATTGATGCATAAAAAGACACTTCAGCTCATTAACCACAAGATATATAAATTAGATGCTATGGCGTACAAGGGTAACTATGTAGCTTTAGATATGTCTACTAATTAATCGGTTGCGCGCTCGTAACAGTGGTTGAAGATGGAATCTTTTTTCCTAACATTTTCGCCCGTTTAATGCAGAGTTCACCTATTCTAGCGCGTAAAGTCAGCCCATCGTTCGGATCATTCATTGAGTACTCTTTTCTACCTTCACTTTCAGGTACAAGCCTCCCGCTCTCTAAATCAAACACCCCACTACCTTCACGTAAAGTTACTATAGGATTTTGGTATCCACGACCAGGGTTAAATGGCGCAGGCCATGTATCATCTTTTACAGTTTTACAAGGAATTCTTACTGCCCTTGCACGATCATATACTTCTAGATCCGGCAGACCCTTTGACTTTAATACAGCGTCAGCTTCAGTGGACATAACTAGTCCTTTGTGTTTATACCAAAGTGCCCCTAGAAGACCTGCGCCAGTAAAAGCAGCAATCGCACTGCATCCTATAACAACGGCACGTTTCTTAAGACTATAGCCACGTTCTCTCTTTATCTTTACCCTTTTCTCTTTCTTACCTTTTTGTTTATCTATACCGTCATCTCTTAAGCGCGTGCTCTCTGTGCCGTAATCAACTTTTTCTTCACCTTCATCTGTAGTAGTTTGTCCTTTTTCGTTTATCATAAGTATCTCCCAGAATCTTATATTGTTTCTATAGTATATAGTGCTCTACACTATTAAGTATGTCAAGACATTTATGTGCATTAGGTGCAATATTATTTCTTGTAGCTACCCCAATTAACATCCAAATTAGGTAACTGCTCACACCCTACGCGAGCGCAGCGAGCGTAGAGAAGTAATTGTTTTGGTTGGTACGCCAGTTGGTCGTGCAGATGGATAACACTGTAGCTAGGGCCTGGGCACCTTTCTCGCTCTTGCTACCAAAGGAGCGT
>JBBSJF010000126.1:0-2020 GCA_038257495.1 Saccharimonadales bacterium (SeqCode)
ACAATAGCCATAACTACGGAGGCACTACAACCTGTGATGTACTCGCAGCTTCTGTAGTAGCTGACGCCAGTAAACAGCGAGATCCACCTCCTGGCCCCGCACCTGGATCAGGAACACCAGGGGGGAGTACGACGGGGGGAGATTCAGATGATCCAGGGTCTGGGTGTGCTGCGACTGATGAGAGTTGTAGAATCGTTAGAGATAAAGACGTGTTTGACGGTACAGATAGCAGCGCAATTGTAAATTTAGCTAACAACGTCATAAAACTATTATCATATGTGTTTGGTCTTGTATCTATTATTGCACTAATATACGCGGGTATTAGATACTCAAGTGCGGGAGGAGACCCTAATGCAGTCGGGCAAGCAAAAAATATGATTAGAAATGTTGTACTGGCAGTTGTAGCGTATTTACTATTATTTGGTTTCTTAAACTGGGTAGTGCCGGGAGGATTAATATGATAAACACACTTTATCTTTTTGCCTCTAATTTGGTATTATTTTTTGCAAAACTCCGACCTCTTAGTCAGGATGATTGTAACGCTGCCAAAGACTCTACTTTTTTCGGTCTGCCAGTTTGGTATAAATATATAGAGTATAAGTATGAAGGGGCTGTACAAGAATGCCAGTTAAGGTTGGATATTGGGTCAAACCCAGAGCATATAGCACTAATTGGCTTTGCTGCTATAGAAATAATGCTTAGGATTGCCGGTTTGATTGCAGTTGGGTTTGTGATCTATGGGGGTGCGCAATACATAACAAGTCAGGGTGAACCTGATGGAGTCGCCCGAGCCAAGAATACAATAATTAATGCGTTGATTGGGCTTGCTGTGGCAATGATTGCAGCACCAATAATTGCCTTTATAGCTAAGACGTTTGTATAGGATTCTATTATGGACAACCAAAACCAACAATCTAACTACAACTTCATTCTTGGGCAAGATTCACCCCAGGAGTTTCAGCCTAAACCCAAGAGGGATAAAAAGTTCATCATTATAGGTATAGTAGTATTCTTGTTGCTACTTGGTCTTTTGTCGCTGGCTTTACTTTCTGGCACAAAAAAGTCAGTAGTTAAAGTAGCTACCTCTGAAGACCTAGTAACTTCCTTTCATGCCGAGTTTGTAGCGGGCGCAACTGCCGAATCACTACAGGATTATGTCTACGAAGGCCTTACACCTAATCTCTTAACTAAAACAATGGCTAACCTAAGAGAGAATGTTAACCTAGCTTCTTGTAGCCTAGACGAATCGAAAACAGTAAATAACACTACTTTCTTTTATGATTGTAAGACCCTTGAAGACAAACCAACACTTTTAGTATATAAAACCCAAGGCAATGCCCCATCGTATACAATAGTATCAATACGAAATTACATCGGAGATCCTAGATAATGTTAACGGACAGACTAAATAAAAAAGCGATATACATACTAGTTACGCTTGCCTCCACCGTCGCTCTCTATAATATACTTGCACAAACACCAGCTACCTACGCGGCAGCAGCTAAGTGTTATGCCTATTCTTCACAAGAAGCTGGCGTGCCAGGCTTTAAGGAAGAAGACTGTGCCACTATGACCATTATAGTGGGGCAAAGTTCTACTCTGCCTCCTTTTTCTGTATCGGGCAATGACGACAAATGTTTCAAGTTTAATGTGGTTATAGCTGGTAATAGTGCAGGGGTAGCTAGTTGGGCTGAAGAACCCTGTGCAACCTTCACAAACAACACCCCACCAGTTTGCTACAAGGGGATAAACATAACCTACCAAGGGCAAGAGACTCACGTATATAGAGATGATTTCTGTACACCAGAGTTTGAAGCAAAAATAACTGGTTCATTTGAAGCAAACAAATGCTACCTAGTAGAGTATGAAGGCCTAGACAACAATAGCCATAACTACGGAGGCACTACAACCTGTGATGTACTCGCAGCTTCTGTAGTAGCTGACGCCAGTAAACAGCGAGATCCACCTCCTGGCCCCGCACCTGGATCAGGAACACCAGGGGGGAGTACGACGGGGGGAG
>JBBSJF010000127.1:0-2005 GCA_038257495.1 Saccharimonadales bacterium (SeqCode)
ATATACGGATCATAAATTGTACTTTTTATGATTGTATTGATCGCGCCGTCCGGGTAATCGGGGCTCCTACGTATGACAATATCAACTCCAACGGTAAAATTAGAGGGTTAACGATCAAAGGTTGCAATACCGTTAGATGTGGGCGTCATTTTGTTATAGACGGTAATTTAGGGGTAGATAATTTAATTATGGAGGGTAACGATATCATAGACCCCCTACCCTTAGTCGGGCAGTATGCTTACGATATCAAAGATCTAAACGGCTACAATATGTTTAGAAACAATGGCGCGATGGGCGCTAATAAGGGGATGTACTTACAAAACGTTCTAAATGCAGTAGTCGTAACTAACGTTTTAACCCCTACTATCGAGGGAGTACCGTTTACCGATGGGGGCGGAAACACGAGCTTACAATATGTGGATGTGTTCAGCGGCGGGATTGGTGGGGGGATACCGGCTACCATTGTAGATGCTAAGGGTGATCTAATTGTAGGTAGCGCAGCAGATACCGTTATTAAATTGGCGGCGGGGGCGGATGGATCGATCTTAGTTGCTGATAGTATGCAGCTATCAGGCTTGATATGGGTTCCTGATACCAGTATAAAATCTACTTTGGTAGATGCTAAGGGCGATCTGATCGTGGCTAGTGCTATAGATACAGTAGCCCGGCTACCTGTGGGTACAGATGGTAAATTTTTAATGGCTAACAGTCTTACGGCTAGCGGTTTAGAGTGGGTAGTACACCCAGGGACATTTACAGCCAATCTACAGGTTAGTAATACTACCCCCCGGATTATTTTAACGGAAACAGACGCGACCCTAAATAATCAATCATGGAGTTGGGTAGCTAGTGGCGAAAAGCTTAGGCTACGATTAAATGGGAGCGTGGATAATGATGTAATGGTAGTTAGTAGAAATGATTTTACTGCTACCGAGATTAATTTTTATACCAATCTATTACAAAATAGCGGTAATCTATCCGCGGGCGGTACGCTTTACATAGGATCTACATCGTTGTTTTTGGATCGTATGACGCTTAGAAGCGGTGCTAGCGGCTCATCCGGAATTTGGTACGCTACATCCGGAGGGACTAACCTAGCTTTTGCAGGGCTTTTAAATCAAACTTCCCCTACCGATTCTTCGTGGGCGATATGGCTTAATAATTTATGGCGTTTCTCTGTAAACCATGATGGGCAGGCCCTATTTTATGGCACTAACGTAGGGGCAACAGCAATCATCGGGAAAACGATGAGCGTCTGGGGTGAGACGTGGCTATACAAAAACACTACCGACTTTATAGCCTTACAGATGCGTGGGGCAGATGGCGCTCACTTAAGCAGAATTCAAGGGTTGGGGGATGGGAATGTGGTACATTCAGCTGTTGTCTTTGAGCAGTTGACGCCAGTTGGAGCGGGTAACCCCCTAACCTCGAGAATTTATTTACAATCTATGAGCGATGGGATTTTAAACAATACAGTACAAATTGACAACTACGGGATGGGGATCAATACGGCCAATAACGGTACAGCTACCCTCTATGTAAATAATTTGGATCTATCCCGGCGCGGTATTTTTGTCTTAGCGGGTACAGCGGGCAATAATCAAACTACTATGATGGAGTTTTATTGGTCGGGAGATTGGGCGTTAAAGTTTAGACAACATCATATAAGCGGTAGTCGTCTTCGCTATCACATGATTCATCGGGAAAACGGGACTGACCAGTACTCAATTACGATAGACAGAAATTATGGCGGCGGTGGTATCGGTCTATATACACAAAATCCCGCGGCCCCCTTGCATGTAACCATGCTGGCCGATGCCCAATCGGGTATGCAAGTAAAATACTCTACAGTAGCAGCGGGAGCGGCGGTTAACGTAATCGTCACCGGTACGATTGGCTATAGTTTCAATAACCCGGTTTGTGGGATACATGGGGTGGCAAGACACAGTGTCGATGGTGTAGTAAACTTAAATGGATCTTGTCGAAGCGGTAGTAATTATGTAGC
>JBBSJF010000128.1:0-1987 GCA_038257495.1 Saccharimonadales bacterium (SeqCode)
AAGAGAACCCCGTGGCAGAGACCACGGGGAAATAGCGGATTGTAAATGTTACCTTGACTTTGCAATTATTCAGACTCTGGGGTTGTCTTAGGCATTGCTGGGTATTGTTCCTAAATCAGCAAGCATAATCTCCTCAAAATCAATAAAACTTAGCCCCTCAGCCGTGCACTATTTTATGCTTGATGCTGTCGGGTATATAAAAGTCTTCAGTCCATGGTCTTTATCCAGACTCTGCCGACTCCCTGAGATACTAGCTTGGTTTCTTCCTGGATGCCTGAGGACTAGCCCCGTAGGGGTCGACTAGAAGGAGTCCCGGAAGGCACCAAGAAGAAAGCGGGACAGGATCCCGGAGAGGTGGCATCTGCCTGTCGTTTTTTGTCTATCTTTTTGACGATACAAAAAGATAGTGATGGTTAAGCGGATCAGTCCGGTTATGAATTATCATTGATTTATATACAAATTTAAAAGGAGTTCACTTGCATGTTTACCAGTCCTGCGGTAGTCTTACTTGCTGATCTAATATAAATCGTTACACTGTAGGATACTGTTTATGGCAAAAAATCTTGTTATCGTAGAGAGCCCGGCTAAAGCTAAGACTATTCAGAAGTATCTTGGAAAAGATTTCGACGTGAAGAGTAGTTTTGGTCATATTCGGGATTTGCCTAAAAAAGGCATGAGCATAGACATAGAGCACGGCTTTGCGCCCACCTACGAAATACCTGCAGATAAAAAAAAGATCGTTGCCGAACTGCGTAAAGCCGCCAAAGGCGCAGAAGTATGGCTAGCAAGCGATGAAGACCGCGAAGGGGAGGCGATTGCCTGGCATTTATGCGAAGCGTTAAAGATTAAGCCCGAAACTACAAAACGCATCGTGTTCCACGAGATCACCAAGCCAGCTATAGAAGCGGCTATTAAAAACCCACGAATGGTAGACCAAAATCTCGTAGATGCGCAGCAGGCAAGGCGTATTCTAGACCGCGTAGTGGGCTACGAACTAAGCCCCGTGTTATGGAAAAAAGTACAGCCAGGGCTCAGCGCCGGGCGTGTGCAATCTGTAGCCGTCAGGATCATTGTCGAACGCGAACGAGAGATCGAAAGCTTCCAGGCTAATAGCTCGTATAAAGTATCCGCTGTCCTTAAAACTGCAAGTGGAGATGACCTTCCGGCTGTTTTACCTATCAAAATAGACAATGAAGAGTTAGCAAGCCAGTTCCTAGAAGAATGTAAAAATGCTGAGTATAGCGTAGCTGATATAGAGAAAAAGCCCGGCTCGCGTAGCCCGAGTGCACCCTTTACCACCTCAACATTGCAACAGGAAGCATCAAAAAGACTCGGCTACGGGGTACGCCAGACCATGACCTTAGCCCAAAGACTCTACGAGAACGGTCATATCAGCTATATGCGTACCGATAGCACCAACCTGTCTGGTATCGCCATCAATGCTATAAAGGAATATGTCAGTAGCACTTACGGCGAAGCGTATTCACAAGTACGTCAATATAAGACCAAGAATGCCAGCGCCCAAGAAGCCCATGAAGCCATACGGCCTAGCGATGTAACTAAGCTTACGGCAGGCGACGACGAACAGCAGCGCAAGATCTACCAGCTTATTTGGCAGCGTACAGTAGCTAGCCAGATGGCACCAGCAAAACTAGACAAAACAGAGGTGCGCATAGGTATTAGTACCCGCCAAGAAGAATTGTTAGCTAAAGGCGAGATCGTAACCTTTGAGGGATTCTTTAAAGTATACGGTGGGGCAAAAGACGATGTGCTGCTGCCTCAGGTAGCTAAAGGAGACAACTTACTCCTACATACTATGAACGCAGAACAAAATTTCACGAAGCCTCCAGCCAGATATAGCGAAGCTACTCTAGTACGTGCCTTGGAAGAGATGGGGATAGGACGTCCGAGCACGTACGCACCCACAATTAGCACTATTCAGGCACGTGGATATGTTGAAAAGACAGACCTAGAAGGGATAGAAAGG
>JBBSJF010000129.1:0-1985 GCA_038257495.1 Saccharimonadales bacterium (SeqCode)
AATCGTAAAAAGGTAGCAGTCAGTATCACTGGCGAACCAAAACGCGAAGAAGCTGAAGTCGATATTAACGAACAATTAATCGTAGAATACTACTCACGCTAGAAGCGAAGGAACAATACTTATGTCAAAACACATTCACACACCATCATTAGCCAACATCGAAGATCACAGCCCAACAAGCTCTACCTTCACCATAGAACCTCTGCATAGCGGTTACGGCAGAACACTTGGTAACAGCCTGCGTAGAGTAATGCTGTCTAGCATTAGTGGTGCAGCTATTACATCGTTCAAGATCGAAGGAACTACTCACGAATTTACGACCGTAAAGGGCGTTAAGGAAGACGTTGTAGAAATCATGCTTAACCTTAAGGGCATTAGATTCCGAGTTTACGGTGGCGAGACCCAAACTTTACGAATTGTTAAGAAAGGCAAGGGGCTCGTAACAGCCAAGGACGTGCAGGTTAACGCTGATGTAGAAGTAGTTAATACCGACCACGTTATAGCAACTATAGACGACGACAAAACCAGTCTTGTTATAGATATAGTAGTAGAGACGGGGCGTGGCTACAGAACTATAGATGAGACAGCAGCCACGAAACCAAGTGACCACGTTGCAGTAGACGCTATATTTACACCCGTACCACGTGTAAGATATAAAGTCGAGAACACTCGTGTTGGACAGATGACCGACCTAGATAAACTACTCATTACTATCGATACCGATGGTACGATTACGCCAAATGACGCTTTTGAAGAAGGTGCGGCTATCTTAGTCAACCAATACTCAGCATTAGCCGGTCAGACACGCATCGAGCCACCGGCACCTCTTACGGGCAAAATAGTTGCAAGCGAAGTTGCAGACGACGAACCCGCAGAACTATTAACATCTATTGAAGATCTTAATTTATCTGCACGAACCACTAACGCGCTTATCAATAACGACATCCACTCTCTTAAAGACTTACTAAGTTTAAGTGATATGGAGCTTCGAGAGCTTAAAGGTTTTGGAAGCAAAGCCCTTGATGAAGTAAAAGAGAAGATGGCGGAGTTGGAGCTGTAATATGCATCGTCACGGATATAAAGGTAGGAAGTTTCACCGAGAACGCGATCAGCGTAACGCGCTGATTAAGGGTCTTGCTGATTCTCTCGTGAAATACGAGACTATCGAAACAACTATTGATAAAGCTAAAGAAATTGTTCCTTATATTGAGAAACTGATTACTAAGGCTAAAAAGAACGATCTACACAACAGACGTCAGGTAATTGCAGGTTTGCAGACTATTGAAAGTGCTCATAAGCTTGTAGATGAATTAGCGCCAAAAATGCTCGGAAGAGTCTCAGGACATGTGCGTATAGAGCGTACCCGAACCAGACGTGGAGATAATGCACAGTTAGCACGAGTCTCGTTTGTCGATGACTTAAACGAGGCGCCTGTTGCAAAATCTGCAGCCACTACCACAGCAAATACTGCTCAATCTGCTACTACTTCTAAAGCTTCTGTAAAACCAGCGTCAAAGTCTAAGGCCGTAGCAAAGAAGGAGGCGTAAAGCATGAAAACCTACTCGGCAAAACCTACAGAAGTAACGAGGAAGTGGTACGTTATTGACGCATCCGATGCGCCATTAGGGCGTATCGCTAACCAGGCTGCTACATTACTCACAGGCAAAGCCAAGCCTATGTTTACGCATCATATAGACTGTGGCGATAATGTCGTGGTTATTAACGCAGCTAATCTTATCACTACGGGTAACAAAGAAGTTGTAAAGAAATATTACAGGCACAGTGGATACCCTGGTGCACTTAAAGAACTCTCATTAAAAGACGTCATGGCTAAAGACCCGACTGCCGTTGTACTACACGCCATACGTGGCATGTTGCCCGTTAATAAGCTACGTGACGAACGCCTGAAGCGACTAAAAATATACGTAGATGCCGATCACAAACACGCAGCTCAGGCTCCGATTGCAATTTCATTAAAGAAGGAA
>JBBSJF010000130.1:0-1974 GCA_038257495.1 Saccharimonadales bacterium (SeqCode)
AATCATGGGTAGTGCTTTAGGATACGTTCTGTCTTTACTCGCAAAGATGATCGTGGAGCGCCCAAGACCATTTTTACTATTGGATGACGTAGAGAATAGAGGATTTTATATAGATGGATACGGATTTCCTTCAGGACATACGGTCATCATAACGGTTCTATCTCTGTTGCTGGCAGACCATGTACCTCGTAAATATCGTTGGATAATATATAGCGCGATACCGTTAGTAGCGTTCTCGAGGATTTACTTGGGAGTGCATGCACCACTAGACGTATTAGGTGGCTTTGCTATAGGTATATTTATTTATGTGGTAACCCATACTATCCACTTGACCGCAAAAAGGCGTAAGCGTAAAATATAAGGTAGGAAGTGTGAGGCTTCCCTTGAACCCTGGTAATAACCGGGGTTCCATTTATTTTTTAACAGTTTTTCCTGCATTTTTTGCAGGTTCCATGTAGTTCTACGGTGTGGTCGCTAAGAGTATACCCATACTGTAGTGCAAGTTTACTGAGAGCATTCTCAAGACCCTGATGGTCGAATGTTTTACTTATGTTACATGCAGTACAAGTAATATGATGATGATGTGGCCTAAATAATTCCCCCAATTCAATTTTTAAGTGCTTACCTTGCCAGGTACGAGTTACGATTCCAAGTTGTTCAAAAAGACCTATTGTCCGATATATCGTTGCTTTATTTATTGCAGGCAGTAACAGGCTTATCTCTACTGCAGTTACAGGTAAGTGAGAACTGTTTAGTAAAGTGAATATGCGTTGCCTGGGTAATGAATGGCTATAACCATTAGATTTTAGCGTCGCTTCCAATAAATGCATATACAAAATATATTATTTTTGCGACAAAGTTGCAATACTTTACTTGATGTCTCTATATTTAGGTTATGACAAATTATTTACTAGTTCTATTATTTTCCCTCGCTGGGGGTGTTTTTTCACTTATCGGTGGCGTGTTTTTATTAAGTAAAAAGAGTATCAGCAAGAAACTAGCTCACTATGCAACACCTTTTGCTGCTGGGGCACTGTTGGCTGCTGTGTTCTTGGATCTGCTACCAGAGGGGCTTGATGAGGGAAAACCAAATCAAGTACTATTCGCCGCCTTAATAGGTATTCTTGGATTTTTCTTGGCTGAAAGATTTTTGGCATGGTTCCATCACCACCATCAGCACGAAGGAAGTGATCCTTCGTTGAGTCTCATCATAATAGGCGATATCGCTCATAATGCGCTTGATGGAATTGCTATTGCAGCAGCTTTCTTAATAAGCGTACCGACAGGTGTTGTTACGACTATAGCGGTTGCTGCCCATGAAATACCCCAAGAACTGGGCGATTTTGGCTTGATGTTATCTAAAGGTATGCGCAGAAGGAATGTACTTTTAGTAAATGTTGTAAGCGCACTAGCCACGACGTTGGCCGCGCTTGTGGGGTATGCGCTGGGAGATGCAGGCAAAATCCCTACTGGTATCTTACTGGGCATTAGCGCGGGATTTCTTCTCTATATAGCTATGAGTGATATTATTCCAGAAATACATGAGAGGTCTGTTAAAAAGAAGCTATTTCAAATACAACCACTATTGTTATTAGCAGGGGTCCTTGTAGTGGGTATTACTATACGCGTCGCAGATAGATTTATCGGATCCTCGCCACAAGTAACCCCACAACAGCAATGCGAATCCGTAACCGTAGATACATATGTGACAGAACCGGATATTTATGGCACTTGTATGATACCTCAAGATCCAGAAGCTCATGCAGAAACAGAGTAATCCAGTATAATAAAGTAATGCTTATGGAAATTACAGTAGTTGGGTTGCTGATTCTCAATTTAGTCTTTGTAGCGATATTGTTACTACGTGGGCAAAAGAAAAATGCAGATACTGCCACCCTACTCATAAAAGACGATATTAACACACTGAACTCGAGCGTTGGTGCGCTTAGGGATGGTCTGCGCAACCAACTCGAC
>JBBSJF010000131.1:0-1973 GCA_038257495.1 Saccharimonadales bacterium (SeqCode)
AATCATGGGTAGTGCTTTAGGATACGTTCTGTCTTTACTCGCAAAGATGATCGTGGAGCGCCCAAGACCATTTTTACTATTGGATGACGTAGAGAATAGAGGATTTTATATAGATGGATACGGATTTCCTTCAGGACATACAGTTATCGTAACGGTTCTGTCTCTGTTACTGGCAGACCATGTACCTCGCAAGTATCGTTGGATAGTATATAGCGCGATACCTTTAGTGGCATTCTCGAGGATTTACTTGGGAGTGCATGCGCCACTAGACGTACTAGGAGGCTTCGCTATAGGTGTATTTATTTATGTGGTCACGCATACTATCCACTTGACCGCAAAAAGCCGTAAGCGTAAAATATAAGGTAGGAAGTGTGAGGCTTCCCCTGAACCCTGGTAATAACCGGGGTTCCATTTATTTTTAACAGTTTTTCCTGCATTTGTTGCAGGTTCCATGTAGTTCTACGGTGTGGTCACTAAGGGTATACCCGTAATGGAGTGCAAGTTTGCTAAGAGCATTCTCGAGACCCTGATGGTCGAATGTCATGCTTATGCTACATACAATACAAGTAATATGATGATGATGTGGCCTAAATAACTCCCCCAATTCAATTTTTAAGTGCTTACCTTGCCAAGTACGAGTTACGATTCCAAGTTGTTCAAAAAGACCTATTGTCCTATAGATTGTTGCTTTATTTACTTTAGGCAGTAACAAGCTTATTTCTACAGCCGTTACGGGCAAGTGAGAACTATTTAATAAAGTGAATATGCGCTGCCTAGGCAAAGAATGGCTATAACCATTAGATTTTAGTGTTTCTTCGAATAAATGCATATACAAAATGTATTATTTTTGCGACAAAGTTGCAATACTTTACTTGTTGTCTCTATATTTAGGTTATGACAAATTATCTACTGGTTCTATTATTTTCCCTAGCCGGGGGAGTTTTTTCACTTATCGGTGGCATGCTTTTATTAAGTAAAAAGAGTATCAGCAAGAAACTAGCTCATTATGCGACACCTTTTGCTGCTGGGGCATTGTTGGCTGCTGTGTTCTTGGATCTGCTACCAGAGGGGCTTGATGAGGGAGAACCAAACCAGGTACTGTTTGCCGCCTTAATAGGAATTCTTGGATTTTTCTTAGCGGAAAGGTTTTTGGTGTGGTTCCATCATCATCAACAACATGAAGGGAGTGACCCTGCGCTGAGCCTTATTATAATAGGTGACATTGCTCATAATGCGCTTGACGGTATTGCTATCGCAGCAGCTTTCTTAATAAGCGTGCCGACAGGCATTGTTACGACTATAGCGGTAGCCTCACATGAAATACCCCAAGAAATAGGCGATTTTGGCTTGATGTTGTCGAAAGGCATGCGCAGAAGAAATGTACTTCTAGTAAATGCTGTAAGTGCACTAGCTACTACGGTTGCCGCGCTTGTGGTGTATGCGCTGGGAGATGCAGGCAAAATCCCTACCGGTATCTTACTAGGCATTAGCGCGGGATTTCTTCTCTATATAGCTATGAGTGATATTATTCCAGAAATACATGAACGGTCTGTTAAAAAGAAGCT
Source organism: Saccharimonadales bacterium (SeqCode) (assembly GCA_038257495.1). Classification (GTDB taxonomy): domain Bacteria; phylum Patescibacteriota; class Saccharimonadia; order Saccharimonadales; family JBBSJF01; genus JBBSJF01. Next base: position 1,566 of record JBBSJF010000131.1, read on the forward strand.
TTTCCAAGTACAGCCATTATTGTTATTAGCGGGGGTTCTTGTCGTGGGAATCACTATACGCATCGCAGATAGATTTGTCGGTTCTTCGCCTCAAGCAAGCTCCCAACAGCAATGCGAATCCGTAACCGTAGATACGTATGTATTAGAACCCGATGTATATGGTACTTGTATGCTTCCTCAAGATCCAGAAGCACAAGCAGAAAAAGAGTAATCCAGTATAATAAAATAATGCTTATGGAAATTATAGTAGTTGGGTTGCTGATTCTTAATTTAGTCTTTGTAGCGATATTGTTACTACGTGGGCAAAAGAAAAATGCAGATACTGCCACCCTACTCATAAAAGACGATATTAACACACTGAACTCGAGCGTTGGTGCGCTTAGGGATGGTCTGCGCAACCAACTCGAC
>JBBSJF010000132.1:0-1902 GCA_038257495.1 Saccharimonadales bacterium (SeqCode)
CTACACACGCGAAATCTTGGTACACAATACTGCCATCATTACGTACGCACTTAAATACATTGGCTTCAGCGGCATATACACTATATGAAGAGCAGGCTAAAACTGCAGTTACACTAATTACAAATATATTAAATAATCCACGCATTTTTATTGCCCAACCATAATAGTTATCAAGTTGACACATTATCTCATTAATTTCACCCCATGTCAATAAGCTCGATCCTTTGTGTAGCGCCCCGATAGAAATTGCCGCTTTGACCCAATTAGAAATTGCCGCTTTTTAGAGAATTCCCTAGCCTTATAAATAGTGCATAAGCACGAGTATTAGGCAGGGAGCTTACAACTATGGCGGAGACGATAATTATGACTAGGAAAGCATTAGAGAGGAGTGATGTGTTGAAGCGGCTAGAGCGGCGGGAGATTAAGCAAAAAGACGCAGCGGCCCTGCTTGGGCTTGGCACTCGCCAAGTGCGAAACCTGTTTGCCAGATATCGCCAGCATGGCCCGCAAGGGTTGGTATCTAGGGCTCTAGGAAAGCCTGGCAATAGAAAATACCCTGACGATTTCAAAGAGCTGGTGTTAGGGGTTGTTGCCAACAAATACCCAGACTTTGGCCCAACTTTAGCTGCTGAGTATTTATATGAGAGAGATGCAATTAAAGTTGGCATTGAGACTTTGAGGCTATGGTTAATCGCAAATAACATGCATAAGGTGAAACGCAAACGAAAATATAGGGTATATCATCCTAGAGAGCGCAGGGAGCATTATGGAGAGCTTATACAGATAGATGGGAGTTATCATAAGTGGTTTGAAGAGCGAGCGGAAAAATGTTGTGTAATTGGCGCCATAGATGATGCAACTGGCAAAGTTATGCAAGTATGGTTCTGCGATGCTGAAACCACTTTTGATTATTTTAGAGTGATAGAATTATATTTGGCAGAGCATGGTAAACCCTATGCATTCTACTCAGACAAGCACAGCATATTCAGAGTAAACATCAAAGAGCCGACCACTACAGATGGACAGTCGCAGTTAGAGCGAGCAGTTGGTGAGTTAGGTGTGCAGTTAATACACGCGAACTCCCCACAAGCTAAAGGCAGGATTGAGCGGCTAAATAGAACCTTACAAAACAGGCTTATAAAATGGCTTAGAATAGAAGGGATATCTAACATTGCAGATGCGAACGCTAACATTGGTAAGTTCATCGAAGATTACAATAGCAAGTTCAAAGTGCCACCAGCTCAGCCTCAAAATTACCATCTAAAAATACCCGACACGGTAAATTTGGATTTAATCCTAACGAAGCAGTACCAAAGAAAAATCAGCAGCAATCTATCTATAAGCTTCGAGAACCAATACCTAAACATAATAGCGCCTGGCAAAGGTCGTCGTCTAAGCCAGGCACAAGTGACCATTTGTAAGAATTACCGTAACGAAATAACGATTTTGCACAAAGGTCTACCTTTAGATTACAAAATAGTTGATAAAAATACAAATATTAAAAGGGCGATAGACAGAAAAGAATTACCAGCGGCCCTCAAGGTAGGACGAACAACACCAGCGCTAACGCACCCCTGGAGATCTGGTTTTAGAACCAATCCTCAAGACGATAACCTAGGAACCAACATATGAGCTATGCTACATACAAACTACCTGGTAGGTATGGAGCCAGGGCTAGAAAAAGCGGCAATTCCTATCTGGGCTAAAAGCGGCAATTTCTAATTGGGGCTAGCAGAACCTAACTGTGCATCTCGTTATGATGGTCCCAAGATTCTCCTCTCCCTTAAGGATTGCATACGCACGCATTTAGGAGCTAATTAAATGGCGCGCATGAACCTTTAAGCAGAAGGTGTAATCAACTAATACTAGGAGACCTTCTTTGTTACAATCTAAGACCAATAG
>JBBSJF010000133.1:0-1901 GCA_038257495.1 Saccharimonadales bacterium (SeqCode)
ATATATTCTTCAGGTTTGTCACTCCATACGACAATATCAATTTTTTCCTGCTCGCCTACTTCGCCCGTGACAGCATTTACACGCGTACCATGTCCACCTACAAAAGTTCCAACAGGATCAACCCCCGGAACATTACTTGCTACGGCGATCTTACTACGTACCCCTGCTTCACGAACAATACCTTTTATCTCTACTGCGCCTGTCTCCATTTCTGGGACTTCAGCACGGAAAAGTAGCTCAACAAAGGTAGAACAACCTCTGCTCACTACCAGCTGAGGACCCCGAAAACCACGTTCAACGTCTTTGAGAAATACCTTAAGCCTTTGACCGGGATAATAGCGCTCTCCCTGAATTTGTTCGCTGGCTGGCATTATCGCTTGTGTCTTACCTAGATCGATTCTTACAACTCTACCCTCTACTCTTGCAACCAAACCATTAACAATGGTACCTATTTTATCTTCATATTCTGCCATAATAATATCTCTCTCTGCCTCGCGCAGGCGTTGTAATATAACTTGTTTTGCAGTTTGTGCCGCAACTCGACCAAAGTTTTCTACTTTTTGATGCACTTCTATGAGGTCATCCATTTTTACATCTTTTTTCATTACACTAGCATCGGAAAAACTAATCTCTGATTTATCGTCTTCGACATCTTTTACTACTATTTTTGTGATATAGGCGTCTACATCGCCATTATTAAGATTCATGGTTACGCGAACTTCTTGTTCACGTTCTCCATAATCACGTCGAAACGCAGCAGCAAGCGCCTGCTCTACTACGTCTTTTACAACGTCTTCTGGTAAGTTCTTTTCTTCTGCTATTGCTTTAACGGCAAGAGCCAACTGTTTTGCATCCAGTTCCATATTATATCTCCTAATTCTTTTTCTAAGTGCGGGATTACAGTAAAAAATCCGACCATCTGGCCGGATCAACTTTACTAACTATAGCACGAATTTATTTCTTATCCAAGCTAAACTTCTATGTGTATAGGACTTATGTATTTCACATATACTACCAGCGTGATCCAAATTGTACGCGTAAGGTGTGAGAGACAGATAACGCAAAAGTCCTATATACTCTTATTCATGCCTAAATCCGTACGACATTTGTACCAACAATTTCATCCTGAACGTTACAATCTGCACCTTCTACCCAAGAGAGAAACGTCCTCATTTAGTGGAACTATACAAATTATAGGTAAAAAAGTGGGTAGACCCGCCAAAAGAATAGTTTTCCATCAACATGGTCTTATCGTAACCAATGCACGCGTGTATCACACAGGTAAAAAGGGTGAAACGGAATATATTCTCACGAGGATATATTGTCATCGAGGCTTAGATGAACTCCGTATACACAGTGGGCAGATCTTCTATCCGGGTACGTATAGGGTAGAACTGACTTTTGATGCTCCGCTGACGGATACGATGCATGGCATGTACCAAAGTTATTTTACGTATGAAAATACACGTAAAAGCATTATCGTGACCCAGTTCGAAAGCCATCATGCCCGCGAAGTCTTTCCATGCATAGATGAACCCGAAGCTAAAGCAGTATATAACCTTACACTGACACACGATAAGCGTGATGTAGCTTTAGCTAATACTCCTATAAAAACTCAAACTAATATAGGTGACGTAATTGTGACCGTATTTGAAGAAAGTCCTAAAATGTCTAGCTATTTGTTGGCTTTCGCGTTGGGAGAGCTCCACTGCGTTCAAGCTGAAACAAAATCAGGGATTATTGTAAAAAGCTGGTCTAGTCTGGTACAGCCCTTAAGTCATTTGGAATATTCTGTTAAAGAGGCAGCTAAGGTGCTCGATTTCTTTGAAGCATACTATGGATACCCCTACCCCTTAAAAAAGTGCGACCAGCTTGCTCTTCCCGATTTTGATAGTGGTGCC
>JBBSJF010000134.1:0-1823 GCA_038257495.1 Saccharimonadales bacterium (SeqCode)
AAATGGTCGAGATTGTAAGCCAAAAAATGTCTGGTAGTACAAGAGATATTACTTTCGAGTGGGCGAGAAGAGCTCCAGGGATAAGATTGATTCTAGTAAATGCAGAGAAGGGTATTATTCGTCTTACGAGAGAACATCGTTATGAAAAAGGTAATGATGACTATAGGCTTCCAGGTGGCAAAGTATTTGACACATTAAGCGAATATAATAAGTTCTTATTGACTAAAAAGGCTATCGAAATGCCTGCAAAAGAGAAAGCCATAGCAGAGGCTCGCGAAGAAGCCGGAGCTGAGGTAGCTGATCTTGAGTATCTTACTACTTCAATAAATGGGACTACTATGCAGTGGGATCTTGTTTATTTTGTATGTGCAAACTGGACAGAATGTAATCAGCAGCTCGAGACTGGCGAAAATTCAGTTCCTGTAGATGTAGAATTTAAAGAAGCTGCCAAAATGGCGTTAGATGGTCGTATGAGCGAGCATAGATCGGTGGCTGTATTATTATGTTGGCTTCACAAACAAGGCTGCATTAGGGTAAACTAAAGTAAAATCTAAGGAGTTTATATGCAAGTTTCGAACTTCAACGTTAAAAAATACGCACCAATTGGCATTATCATCCTTGTGGTTATATGGTGTGTGTTCAGTAGTATTAGACAGATAGGTACGGGGCAAATAGGCGTGGTCACGCGTTTTGGAAAAGTTACAGGCCGTGAATTGGGTGCTGGGCTACACATTACGTTGCCATTTGGTATAGAGCGAATAACCAGATACGACGTTAAAGTACAAAAACAGACAGAAGAGGCGTCCGCGGCCAGTAAAGATCTACAGGATGTAGGTGCTACTTTAGCACTTAATTATCATATAGAGCCAAACCGTATAAGCGAGATACACCGGAATATTGGCGTGTTATACGGCCCAAAGCTCATCGACCCGGCATTACAAGAAGTCTTTAAGGCCACTAGTGCTAAGTTTTCAGCACAGGAACTTGTAACCTCTCGCGCTGAAGTTAAGGTGGATGTCACTAAATTACTTAAGGATCGGCTGGAAAAATACGGCATAGTAGTTGACGATGTCAGCTTGGTAGATTTTAAATTTAGTCCTTCGTTTGCGAAAGCTATCGAGGAAAAGCAAGTTGCTCAGCAAAATGCGGAACGTAGTAAGTTCAGCCTAGAATCTGCCCAAATTGATGCCCAGGCACAGCAGGTTCAGGCGCAAACCCTTAGCCCGTTGTTCTTGCAAAAGCAAGCTATAGAAAAATGGGACGGTAAGTTGCCGGCTTACTTAGGTCAAGATACGGTGTTTAATATTCCATTAAAGTAAGCAACTTATAAGTAAGTGGAGTGGCTTGTATCTTTTGTATCAACAAAGAATCTCTTTAAGCGCACTGGCGCGCTTAACCGCCAGCTACTTTTTTGTATCAGCAAAAAAGTAGCCAAAAAACAGACAGGCCAATGAACCTCCGCCGTGCCTTCCTAGCTTCCTGCTCTTTGTCTGCTCCGGGACTCCTTACAGTCGGCCCCTTTGGGGCTAGTCCTCGCTGAGCCAAGACCAGCAACCCAGAAATCCTCGGGTAGGCTCAGAGCCTGAACTAAGACCATTGACTGAAGACTTTTAGACTATTAACTGCTTACTGCCGTGAGTACTCTGTCTACAACAGATGAATATTTGACCAATAGGTGTAATTATGTTACTATGTAGTATGTTCTCGTCGACCCGTTCGTAGCCCTCAATCCGAACACCCCACACTTACCGCGTAGGAAATGAATCCGAACACTTTCACTTTTTAAGCTTTGCTTTGTAAGCGATACTCTTTCAAACACTCCT
>JBBSJF010000135.1:0-1821 GCA_038257495.1 Saccharimonadales bacterium (SeqCode)
GCACGGGTGGTAATTGGGCTGTCGTAAAAAACTACATCAAAAACCAAGGAAAGAACACCAACGACCTACAGCTCACCATCTGGTGATTGGTGCAGCTGCTCCGGAATACCCCGTGGTCTCTGCCACGGGGATTTTTATTCCTATGGCTATAACCAACATTCACTTTTCCCCTCTCTAGGGCACTCTACGGGTAGCCTTTGGCTAGCCCGTGGCGTCAGCACACCCTGACGATTGAAAAAGTGAATGTTGGTCAGCATACGGTTCGTACCTGGTAGTATGGTATAAGTATGTCGCAAAGTTTTTTCTTTTATGACCTTGAAACGACGGGTGTAAATCCGCGCGAGGGACGGATTGTGCAATTTGCTGGGCAGAGAACGACACTAGACCTTGAGCCAATCGGAGAGCCATATGATATCTGTATCAAGCTAAGCCCAGACGTTCTGCCGGAGCCAGATGCAGTTTTAATAACTGGTATTACTCCTCAACAAACACTAGAAAAAGGCATCACAGAAAAAGAGTTCCTAGGTGTATTTGATAGTAAAATTGCTACCAAAGATACGATATTTGTCGGTTATAATTCTATACGATTCGACGATGAGTTTATGCGCTATACGCTGTATCGTAATTTTTATGACTCGTACGAGTGGCAGTGGAAGAATGGTAATTCGCGTTGGGATCTGCTCGATATGGTGCGGATGACACGGGCGCTACGACCTGAAGGCATACAATGGCCTTTTTCTAGTACCGGTAAGCACAGTAACCGGCTAGAGTTGCTAACTGCAGTGAACAAGTTAGACCACGCCAATGCTCACGATGCACTCTGCGACGTGAAGGCGACGATTGCGGTTGCCCAACTGCTAAAAAACAAACAGCCTAAACTGTTTCAGTTTCTACTAGACAAGCGGGGGAAGAACGCCGTAGAAAGCTTTGTGTCCTCCCAAGATATGTTTATATACACTTCAGGAAGGTATGAAGGCATTTATGACAATACTACAGTTGTTAAGCCACTAGGGATGCACCCAGAAGGTGGTCAGCTCGTATATAACTTACGACATGACCCCACTCAATTTCTAAAAATGACAGTCAAAGAGCTAGCCGACGCGTGGCAATATCAACGAGACGCTAGCGCGCTCCGTCTGCCGGTAAAAGTACTAAAATATAACCGTTGCCCAGCTATCGCGCCATTGTCGGTCTTGGACGAGTCTACAAAAGAAAGATTACATATCGATCTTGATACTATGAATACATATGCTGACATACTAGATAAAAATAAAACGTTTTACGATAAACTTCTAGAAATTGTAGATATAACACATAAAGATAGGCAGCAAATACAGCTTGTAGCGAGCGCAACTGATGCTGATACCATGTTGTACGACTCGTTTATACCAGCCGAAGATAAACGCCGCGCTATTGGTTTTAGACAGCTATCATCAGATAAGATTACAGAGGATACAGCAAATATTTTTACGGATACCCGTCTAAAGGTGCTAGTACCGCTGTATAAAGCCAGAAACTTCCCAGATAGCCTCAGCACGCAAGAGGCGACCGCCTGGGAACAATTTTGCTTAGCAAAGGTAGTTCCTAAAAAAGCCGGTTACCTAGAACGGATAGAACAACTATACGTAGCTTCCGGCAGAACTGCTAAAGAAAAGCTAGTATTGGACGATCTTAAAAAATATATAATCCGCTATTTCCCCGTGGTCTCTGCCACGGGGTTCTCTTGGCGGAAGGGAGTTTGAGGGGAACCGTAGGTTCCTCTCAAATGCAGCTATACTAGTGGTGTGCCAATCACCAAGAGTAACCACTGCGCCTACGACA
>JBBSJF010000136.1:0-1749 GCA_038257495.1 Saccharimonadales bacterium (SeqCode)
CGCTTCCCTCTAGCATCATCCTGTTTAAAATCTCGGTAACCTTCGGCACGTCTCCGTAGGGCGTCGAAAGGTCCTTTGTTGGGATTATTTACAATACCAGCAACGCGCCCTAGTAATCCTCCGCTAAACTTAACTATGTAAGGTATTCCAAAAAGCGGTATAAACAGCATGCTTATTGCAGCAACAACGGTGAATAAACCAATACCGTCTTCATCTGTTGGTGAAGACAATACGATATTTGCTGCTAGCTGACTTCCTGCAAATAAAGCTGCAATCAACGGGAACATGACAAGCATCGTCGTAAAAGTGTTTTGCCAGATCTGAAAATACTTCTGGGTATTAGGCAAGATAAATGCCACAAATGCCAGCGGTGCTAATACAACCAAGAGTACTATAATTACTTGTCGAGCTATAAGTACAGCAATGGCTGTTATAACAGCGAACAATGCAGTAACTAGAAACGGAAGTAACGCCACCATTGCCGCTGCGATTCCACCGGCTCCGAGCACGACTACTGCTCCTCCAAAAATAGCTCCGCCACCTAAAATAGCTGCGATTAGAGATTCCCAGCTTATGACATTTATATCCGTTGCTTCTCCAGAGTTTAGACTACCGAACATCTTATCCACAGACACGCCGACGATATTTGAGAAGTCGATAGCTATTTGGCATAAGAAAAAGGAAACGTTGACGAGTATTGCTGCAGCAATAATCCTAGGCAATAGTTTTTTAACACCATAACTAGATAAGCCAACAGATGTTGCTTGAGAAAATATAACAAAGAAAAATGTTATGACAAACAGTACATTTGCTATGTCTCGGAACTTTGTCCAGGTGTCATAGAGTGGTCCGTTGTACTCAACTGTTACCGGGTCGATAATGAGCATGTTCTCTATAACGGCGTAAATACCGTCGTTCATTGAAGCTATCGTATTAATAAGTGGACATATAACCCAGCCTAGTCCGCCTGCAGTACATACAGGCTCCTCCTCTACAGGTTCCGTAGTCTCCTCTTCCCCTGCTGCTGCTGGGTCGGTCGGATCCCCTTCGCTACCCGAGATGGCGAGACTATATCCTCCTGGCGAATAATATTTGCAGGTGCCCGAACCTGCGGGGAAAGTGTTTGGAGTCCAGCTGCCGGTGACGACCCCTGCGGTCGCCGCTAGGTTAGGATCCGCATTGGGCCGAAATGCGATGTAGGTAAGACACCGATCGTCTGCAGAGTTTTTTGAAGGTGATACGTAGCATGGATGTTCGACAGCAGGTCCGTCCCCGCCGGTCGGCCGTTTAGTCAAAAAGTCGGCCGAGCCACCAGAACATTTTTTGTAGGTATCATCATTGTAGACAATATTACTGCCTTCTCGCGATGCGCTCGCTGCCGAAGCTGTCGCAGACGGCAAGAAAGAAGCCGAGATAGTGGCGCTCAGTATAAAGAATAGCCCAAGAAATATTTTTTTCATCTAGTTTTCACCTGTCTCGTTCAGTATATACCACGCTTATGGACAAAAAAACCCATACTATGGAGTGCGGGTACTGAAATGGGCTACGTTGCGAGGAATAGCTAGTCTGCAGTTGGCGATATAATACACAGACCTTTTTAGCGATTTCTAAGGTAAATCATACACTAAAATTTGAAAAAAGCAATAGCATAATAGGTATAACTGGTCTATAGTATTGTCTCTTCTGGTGGAGTATGGGATATTTATAGAAAGGTATAAGAAATGAAAATAACTAAAATATCTATCAATA
>JBBSJF010000137.1:0-1680 GCA_038257495.1 Saccharimonadales bacterium (SeqCode)
TGTTCCTGTTCATCTCGATGATGTAGCTGCCTCTATTCAAGATGCTGTTACCGAGGCAGAAAGAATCTCTGGCGTGCGTATTAGTGAGGTAACGGTAAATTGCAATGGCTCACACGTATCGGGGGTAGACTCTAAAGGCGTAATTGCAATTAGTGCAGCCAACAGAGAGATCTCCGAAGACGATAAGGGGCGCGTTGAAGAGGCTGCTTCTATTATTCAATTGCCTGCAAATCGGGCAATCATACAAGTTTTTGCGAAGAACTATCGTTTAGATGGTCAGGATAACATAAAAGACCCTGTCGGAATGAGTGGGGTTCGCCTCGAGGTTGATACGCATATAGTTACCGCATCTATCCCCAACCTACGTAATCTGGAAGCCACCCTTGATAAAGCAAAAGTTATACCCATACATCGTACGGTATCTGCTCTAGCTGCTGCTGAGGCTGTACTGTCACGGCAACAAAAAGAAGTGGGTACGGTGGTGCTAGATATTGGTTCTGGCACGACGAACATGGTGGTTATAGAAGACGGCGAAGTTCAACATGTTGCTGTTATACCAATGGGTGGCGCGCATATCACTAACGACCTAGCCATAGGGCTCAGGACAGACCTAGACATAGCTGAGCGCGTAAAGATAGAGCATGCCGGGGTAGCATCTAGGGCGCGTAGCAGAGCGGTATCCATATTGGTAGACAAGAATCGCTATGATTTTCCCGCCGACGACGTGAACATAATCGTAGAGGCTCGTGTAGAAGAACTTTTCGAGTTTGTGGATAAAGAACTCAAGAAGATCCATAAATCCCGCAAGCTTCCCGGCGGAGTAGTTCTTACTGGTGGAGGAGCAAAGTTGCCCGGTATAGCAGAATTCGCAAAGGAGTCTTTGCAGCTGTCTGCAAGAGTTGGCGAGCTAAAACCCGTGGGAGGATTGGCTGATGTTGTTCAGGATATCTCGTTTATAACTGCTATAGGTCTCATGGAACTACATATGTTGTTCGCTCAAAACCCCGATTCTAACGGGCAAAAGCAAACTGATTCTGTTTTTAGTTCAGTTAAGCGTTTCTTGAAAAAGTTTTAAATAATAAAAGCCTGACCGATGTAGAGGTTGAATAAAGATTAGTATCTGTTTATACTAGTCGACAGATTACTAAGGAGTTAAGGATACAATGCCACAAGTCGCACCAGCCATAGAGACGTTCGCCCGAATAAAAGTCGTAGGTGTAGGAGGTGCGGGTGGCGCTGCAGTTAACCGCATGGTTGAAGCCGGTATTAACGGTGTCGACTTTATAGCCGTTAATACTGATGCGCAAGCGCTACATAACTCCATGGCTCAAATAAAGATTCATATTGGTCGTGAGACCACTAAGGGGCTTGGTGCGGGAGCTGACCCATCCGTTGGTCAGCGTGCGGCTGAAGAATCTCGAGAAGAGATTAAAACTGCCCTTGCCGGAGCGGATATGGTATTCGTAACGATTGGCGCAGGTGGAGGTACTGGTACTGGGGCAGGGCATATCGTTGCCCAGATAGCCAAGGATATGGGCGCTTTAGTTGTAGGTTTTGCAACAAAACCTTTTGCGTTTGAAGGAGAAAAACGACGTCGTAATGCAGCCATAGGTATAGATAATCTCCGTGACGTTGTAGATACGCTCATAACGATACCTAACGACCGCTTGTTGCAGACAA
>JBBSJF010000138.1:0-1664 GCA_038257495.1 Saccharimonadales bacterium (SeqCode)
AGCACGTGGATCGCAACCATAAACGCAACAGCCGTAAACAGACTAACCACCAGCATCAGTGGCGTAGGAATCGAAGCCATAACCGATCCAAAAACTAGCGCAGAAACTACGATAAGTAAGCTTGAGAACAGCTTGGGTGTCAATGCTTTAGCGCCCCGATATACAGCTAGCAAGGCTAATTCTATTGCTGCTATAGATATAAAGACAGGCGTAAGCGTAGTAATATCTTTGCTTACTCCATACGCTCCTATGGCAGCCGCGGTAGCCAACAATACATTGCTAACAATGTATTTACCGTTTCGCTCTTTATCATCGAGTAACCATGCCGAAACTCCGTAATAACAGCTCGCCAACAGCACGGCGAGAGCACACTGCAAGAATCCTTGCGAGGGGATATAAAATAGGCTTAAAACTACACCGATAGGCAACAAAATGTTAGAAGATAGTAAAAACGGCTCTTGTAGCTCCGCCAAGTTATTTTTCCATTTGGATGCTACCAAAAAGATAATACTTATGAACGCCATAGTGATAGCAAAGTAGTAGGTAGGTAGGCTCACGACTGATACGCCCGATTCAAACAATGACAGTATAGCCACGATAAACGTATAGCTTACGTATGCCTGCTTGGTCGTAATAAGGGCATGGAGGTACAAGCCAACAGATAGTACCGAGACCGCAGCCCATACCAGCGGACCCTGAGTGCCATTAAATGCCTCTGTATGCAGGCTTAAACCAAAGAACGGCAGGAGTATTAGCCCAATGCCAATGAATGCTATGCCCGCTGGCTTGAAGCGCTTGCTAGCATGGAAAAACCATTGTCCTGAGGTGTAGAATACAACCACTAGTATCCCTACGAGGATACTCTTTGCTAACCCGCTTAAGCCCCCAAATGCTAAGAATAGCCCTACAGCGCTTAAAAATAAGAAAGCTCCAAAGTAGAGGAGTATAATCGCATTATCGATCTGTATTTTCGCACGTTCTATCTTCGTGGCCTGATATACAGGGCTAGATTGTGTATCAGCATTTACTGAATATATAGGCTGGACATCCGGCGTTTCAGGGCCCACATACGCATCTTGATTCCATGCTATTGACTGACTAGGCTCTGCGTTTACAGCAGTTTGATTGTCAGGCAAATCCTGCGACACTGCATCGTATGGTATAGGTAGTCCCATACTTTTGATATCATCAAGCATGCGAGATACTAAGGCTTTTTCTACTTTCGTGGTAACTTTATCTTTGTATTTGGCTACAAACTGCGCCCATTCAAAATTACGTCGTTCTAACGCGTCGCTATTGTCTAAAGGCGCACTATTAGACCCCGACTTTTTAGTCAGATAACCTGCCACAAAACCTATCAAAATCAGTACGAGTGCAATCTGCAGCACTTTATAAAACCCCTATTTATTAAATTATATCAAACACACGGTTATAAACGTTAGTATAATCATGTTAGTCTTTTTTACTATTATATTTGCAAATGCTTATGTATAGTGCTATAATAGGTCGTATGAATCGTAATACAATAGTATTAGTAACATTCTTTACACCCTCTACTCTCGGGGGACTTGCTAGCTTTATACGCTAAAAATTTTCAATCAACAAAGCTTATTTCCCCCACCAAGGGGCTTTTTTAATTTTAAGGAGAAATTTCATGAAAGATA
>JBBSJF010000139.1:0-1651 GCA_038257495.1 Saccharimonadales bacterium (SeqCode)
CCAAAACAATCAAACTTGGCTTATGGAGGGTCAAATCATGCAAACACTAATAAGGTTATATCTAAGACTCAGAGTCAAAAACGCCGGTCAACTGGGTACACTGGACACTAACGGCAAAGTCGTCTTTTAATTATTGACCAACCCTCAACCGTTCGTGTTATACTTATGGTAACAACGAAATGGAGGTTGTATGTTTGGTCTAAAACGCGATAAAAAAGAACTACCGTCCTTATGGGCTGATGGCGAGCTGGAAAAGTTAGCGGTCAACTATGAGACGGTAGTTAATTATTTACTGGGTCTAAGCGATAAAGATTATAAAATCGTGCTTGAGGTTACGGCTATACACCGTAAGGCTAATGATGACGCGGCGAAGGTAACTGGCAACCCTAATATGCCGACCACCTTTATTCAGCCACCAACTGAGCTTGATACTAATAGCGGTCTAGCTGACCAATATAGCGACAAGGTGAGCCGGTCAGATACTCAAACTCTTTTAGATGGCGAGGATGATATTAGCTCAGCCTTTTTAGACGATGACCACGATACACCAGCGTCACGCGCTCAAAACAAGACAGCTAAAAAAGTAACAAGAGCTAAGGTTAAGTCTGATGACTAGCGCTGTTGATATTGTCAAGCCAACCGCTTTACCGCGTACTGATGATGGCAAAATGGCTAAGGTCGTTATCGCTTTTGATATAGATGGTACGCTGATCCGTAATAACCCTGATAAGTCGCGAGAGCATGGCGTTGTCAGCCCTCACGACTTACCGCTCGTACACCAGATAAACACGCTACAGGTACTCAGCACTTATAAAAATGTACGGATCGTGGTCTGGTCTGGCGGTGGCAAACAATACGCCGAAATGTGGGGCGCTCGGCTTGGTCTCGATAAATATGTTTGGCGGTACGCGTCTAAGCTAGAGTATGCTGATATAAAGAGCCGTTGCGACTTTTTAATCGCTATAGACGACATACAGTCAACCGCTCTCGGTGACGTAAATCTAATCGTAAAAGAGAAGTAATATGGCTAACCGGCGTAAACAGATAGAGGCTTTACAGCGCAAGGCGAGCGAGCTGGCTGATGAGTTCGAGGCTCTACATGACGAAATGGAAGAGGCGCTAGAAAATATGCCTGAGTCGCTACAGTATGGCGAGCGCGGTCAGGCGATCCAAGAAAAGATAGACTGGCTCGATACTTGTACTGATAGCCTAAACGAAATAGCCGATGAGGTTATGGCATGAACCAGATTACTCGCCTAGTCGGTAAGATAAAGCGCGGCAAGACCAAAGCTGAGGCAATTACGATATTTAGGGTAGGCAATAAGTATTACCCATATACCCCAGCCAATGGCGAGGCTTTTGAGGCTTACTTACATACCGGCGATGAGTTTTATTTAATGGGTCTAACAGACGAAATGGAGGTCTAAATGGCAAAATTACTAAGCGAGCGATACGAGATAAGCAAGACAGTTAATAACCATACTGTCAAGCTATACGTTGAGATTAACGATGATGATGAGGTCACGATCCAAAACGACAAAAAACAGCCCCAGTTTGTATTTACTCGGTCTCATAAAGACTTAGTTAAAGCAATGGCTATGGCGTATCTTGAGGCTAGTGAGCTAGTCGATAGCCGAAAGGTAACGGCGGC
>JBBSJF010000140.1:0-1620 GCA_038257495.1 Saccharimonadales bacterium (SeqCode)
GTAGAGTATACTAGCCCAAACGGCAAAGTTTTTGCTAGTGAAGTTGTATACCGAGCCATGTATAAACCCCCTCACGATATAGTTTGTCCAGATACAGACAATCCGTTAGTGTTGGAAGAGCCTGTGGCGTTGGTAATTGCGACGGTAACGCGCGAAGATACGGACGAAAGTCTTACTTCTTTATTTGTACTCAATAACCAAGCCGCGCAAAAAGGCGGGTTATTCAACGATCTGACCGTGGATGAACAAAATGATGCGATGCGGCGTTTTGGTATTGCTGAAACAGATACGATACATATGAAGTCCTTCCAGTATAAAATTAGAAAAGCCTTTCCGGAATTGTACTCAAGAAGTGAGGTCTATGAGGACGACGTTAACAAAGGTGATGTGGTGTGGAATCCAGTACCAACAGAAAAGAAGCAACAACCAAAAAAGAGGAATGTACGCAAGATAGGAGCAAGGGCGGCTGCTATTTCTTTGCTTGTTATAGGAGCTGGCGTAGGTCGCGTAACAGCAGGTGATGGTGGTAATGACTCACGGGAAAAAAGAAATACCGTATATTATGATTCAGAATTAACTAATGTAGCATACGAAGAAGATCAGTGGGGAAGCAAGATAACCGCAGAAGTTGCAGACGATCTTACTACGACAGAACAATTAGTAGAAAAATTAGGTGATATCACCGAAAGTACCAATACAAATATCGTAACCCTTTATAAAAAACATGACACTGGGTTCACAGTGGCCGTTACTAACTCTCTCGACAAAAAGACATATCCTGGCACGAATGGCGTCCCTACGACCTCGGACACTACACAGGTAAGAAGCACCTATTTGGCCAATGAAACATATATAAGGGCAGTATCCTCAACCACCACCAATACTTCTCATAACTTAAATCAAATACACCAAGAACTCGACCAACGGCGTGAAGAAGTAAACACTATAACGGCACCTGATGGTCGCCGCTACAGTGTTTACTTCTATAAACAAGCTCTTACTGCTAATTAGAAAGACAACGAAGGTATAGTATGACTCCTCATGGACCTACAGATCAAGAAATAGTTAGTTTCCCTATAAGAGCGGGCGATACTCTCGCGCGTGCATCAAAAAACCTATGCGTAAAAACCGGTACACTTATATTGTATGCTGCCTCGCTCGCTACGCCCACTCCTAGTGAGATTACGGTTAAATCTCCAGAAAGCTTTACTAGCCAGCTTATATCGAACACTATGGCAACTAAGCCTAAGGTGTAAGGTACTGCTTTAGCTCTTATATTTGGTAGATTGGGGTTCATGAAATAGCTCATCCCCATAGCTTGCTCTCTTGGTTAGACAATTCCGAGCTACTAATCTTATTACCTACAATTGACTTAAAGCATATTATATGCTAGTATTGATATGTAATTAATAAAATAAAACAATGAATATCATATAATGTCTGGAAATTTTCCTCAAGAAACACCGAAGCCCATTATTCTTATAATCCGCTATTTCCCCGTGGTCTCTGCCACGGGGTTCTCTTGGCGGAAGGGAGTTTGAGGGGAACCGTAGGTTCCTCTCAAATGCAGCTATACTAGTGGTGTGCCAATCACCAAGAGTAACCACTGCGCCTACGACA
>JBBSJF010000141.1:0-1617 GCA_038257495.1 Saccharimonadales bacterium (SeqCode)
ACTACCATGTTCAGAGCACTATTTACTCCATTCGCTACATTCCAACCGAATACCCAGAAGTTATAATAAACCAGGTGCAAATTTGAATTAGTAATCATGCCATAGATTACTTACGAATTCTTATCTCCATTCAGTAATCCTGCTACTGCTGTACCGTGGTTCGTATCGTTCCATGGGTCAACTGGCGTACCGTTATTGATACGGGTGTCGGTTTGCCGTGTGTCGCTCAAGTCTTCATGAGCTGTATTCCAGCTATATTCTAAGTCGGCTATACGGATATTGTCGCCAAGTGCGCCAGGATATGAGTTGGCAGCAGCTGCTCCCATGCCTACCGGAGCTGCTGAAAAATGCGACTGCATTCCAGTATAATCGGGACTAGCGGGACTTTTAACGGGCAGAGGTTCAGCATATGCTTCGCTTAGGCTGGGTATTTGCTTAAGCTCACGAGTGACGTCATTTATATTGACGCCCGAGCGAAGGCTTACGCGGTAGTAGTTATTAAGATCAGGCACATACGTATTTGAGGTGGCGCGTAACTGTTTTTTCAGCGTTTTAACCTGTGCAGGGTCGGCAGTAAATAAGCGGCTCTTTTTAGCTACTTTATTAGAATTAAGGATTGCATTTACCTGGCTTAAATCTTTGCCTTTGGCGCTCACAAATTCATTGTTATTGAGAGCTACTTCATCACTTTCTGCAAATTTTATATGCAAAACCGTATCACTAGACTTCTTGGTAGTTGCATTTGGAGCTTGGGCTATAATCGTTTGAGCTGGCAATAATGTCAGTAAGGCAATAACCGCACTAGCTAAAATTTTCTTACAGTTATTCATCTGGGAAACTCCTTTTTACTTTAACTATAGTCTATCATTAAAGTCTAATAAAGTCAAGTATTATCTCATAATCTTAAGAAAATTGGAACCCTTCTTTACTATTATCGAAGCATGCTAGAGCCAAGCTCAAAATCAGTATTATTCGTTGAACCAGTAAAGCCCGCGAATAGACAGCCATTTATTGATGATTATGCCTATCTCGTTCCCTTCGTAGAAGACAACGATAAAATATTTTTGAGACAGGTGAGCTTGTTAGCGTGCCTAATCTTAAAGCCGAGAAAATACGCTTACAAAAGGCTGCTAGGAATACCCTGAATAAAACAAGAAATATCGACATTAGACTTTCCGAAAGAGATTTGCATAAACTTAAGGCAAAGGCGATAGAAGAAGGTATTCCTTATCAGACATTAGCTTTTTCTATACTGCATAAGTCAGCTGGAAAATAGTTCTAACTTCGTACACTAAGCTGTACCATGCGAGAGCCCGACTTTTTGGTCGGGTTTTTGCATGGTAGGTGTAATTGGGTTGCACGACAGATTTTTTTCTTTAGAAAAAAATCGTAGTCGTGTGGACGGTGGAGCGAGGACGCGCGCAGGTGCTTGCACCGAGCACGCCGTAGCGGAAAAGGACGAAGTCCGCTATCACGCCGGGTGTACCATTTCCATTTTACATAGAAATTGCCTATACTTTACTCATGAAACAATATAATCTTCCCGTTAATAATCCCATCGTAAAAATAATATTAGTGATAGTGTGTGTAGTTATTATTGCCTTTGCGGCATTTACA
>JBBSJF010000142.1:0-1603 GCA_038257495.1 Saccharimonadales bacterium (SeqCode)
TAGTACAGACGTTATTTCTACGCGTTCTACCTTCGCTTTCTGGGAACTTTTATTGGTAGGCTTAGGAATATTCTTGGCTTTTCCTGTTGATTGATATGCAGTAGCTTGTTCATGTGTCACCTCGCGAGCGTTATCTATAAGTACCTTCACTTCGTCTCCGAGATTACCATCACGGTCCTTACAAGACACCTTGCCGCTTGCAATAATTACTTGATCACGTCTCCATATACCCATCGTTTGTTGATATATACTAGGAAATAATATTAATTCTGCTTCACCCTCTAAATCAGCAATTTTAACGAAAGCCATTTTCTGTCCTTTTTTTGTGGTGATTTCCCTTGTCTCGGTAATAATACCACCGATCGTAATAGCTTTACCTTCTAGTACGGGAGTAATTTTATTAAGAGGTACGGCTTGTTCTTGCAAAAATAGTTTATATTCCTCAAGTGGATGCCTGCTAAGGTAAAGACCAAGTAACTCACGTTCCCATTGCACTTGTTCGCGGGTACCGGTAATAGTATCTGGTTCGAGTAATCGAATTTCTACCTTCTGCGATATCACCGCATCTTCTACAGATCCAAATAAATCGGTTTGCCCGCTTAATGCATCTTTTTGTAATTTTGCTGCCATACCGAGTAAGGTATCAATATTAAATAGTAAAGTGGTCCTCGCTCCAAAGGCGTCAAACGCACCGGCCTTTATTAGGCTTTCGATATTCTTACGGTTAACCGTACGAGTATTAACCTCTTTAAAAAAAGCTTCCAGACTTTCGAATTTTTTTGTGGGCTGTAATTCGCGGGCACGGATAATCTCTTCTACAGCCCCAGAACCTACATTCTTTATAGCATCTAAGCCAAACCTTATTGGAGCAGAAGGATCTTTCTCTACAGAGGCAACAGCAAACTCATGATACGACTCATTAACATCAGGAGGCAGCACGCTAATACCCATATGCTGGCATTCACCTATTTCTATCGATAAGCGGTCGATATCATCATAGTCACTTGTCATAAGTGCTGCCATGTACGCACTTGGGTAGTGCGCTTTAAGATACGCGGTCCAGTACGCTATAAGCCCATAACATGCAGAGTGACTTTTATTAAAACAATAGTCGGCAAAGCCTAAAAGATCCTTCCAAAACTTTTCGATTACCGGTCTAGGCACTTGACTATGGCTGATGGCCCCTTCAACAAACTCTTTCTCCATCTTCTGCATTACTTCTTTAATTTTTTTACCTATGGCTTTACGTAGCGTGTCCGCCTGTCCGCCACTAAAGCCACAAACATCACGAGCGATTTGCATAACCTGTTCCTGGTACACAAGAACACCGTAAGTACTCTCTAGCGCTGGCTTCATCGCTGGGTGAGCGTATTCAACTTTTTCTTTTCCACTTTTACGCTTAATAAAACTATCTGTCAGTCCAGCTCCAAGAGGACCAGGACGGTACAATGCTCCCATAGCGGCAATATCGTCAAAGACAGTAGGCTTTAGCTCACGCAAATATTTCTTCATACCCTGACTCTCTAACTGAAATACACCCGTGGTGTCACCTCTTTGTAAGAGTTGGTAAGTCAGTTCATCGTCTAATTCAAGTTTAAGTATA
>JBBSJF010000143.1:0-1577 GCA_038257495.1 Saccharimonadales bacterium (SeqCode)
TGTTGTTTCATTTCTATCTTTAGAACAGTTTACGAGCATTGAGCTCGCTGCACAAGTTATTACTCATCTTTTTTGCTC
Source organism: Saccharimonadales bacterium (SeqCode) (assembly GCA_038257495.1). Lineage (GTDB taxonomy): Bacteria > Patescibacteriota > Saccharimonadia > Saccharimonadales > JBBSJF01 > JBBSJF01. Next base: position 79 of record JBBSJF010000143.1, read on the forward strand.
CGTCTTTGGTAATAAGGTAGGCATCTTCTATCCTCATGCCTATTTGTTCATCTGGAATATATATACCTGGTTCTATCTGCAATACCATGCCTTCTTTAACGAAATCTGTATCATCATATAGATCATGAACATCTAGTCCTAGAGAATGAGATACGGCGTGTGGAAAATACTGCCGTATATTTTCGCTCGTGATCTTCTTAATAAGCCCTAATGCGGCTAATTTCTGACCCATGTAGAGCATTACATCATTCTCGTATGCCCTAAAACTTACAGCGGGTTTTAGAATACTCATGGCATAATTTTGTACATCTACTACGCTATCCCATATGCGCTGTTGACGTGTAGTAATGTCGCCATAAGATACTACTCTTGTTATGTCTGCCGTGTAGCTCTGGTAGCTAGCACCTACGTCGAATAGTATAAGATCGTTACTACCCACGGCGTGATTATTATCTTGGTAGTGCAACGTAGAAGTTCTTGGTCCGCTCGCTATAATCGGATCGTAGCCATATCCGCTAGCCCCTACGAACCTGATCTCTTTTGATATAAGAGCCTCCAGTTCGTACTCGTATGATAATGTACGCTTATTAAAGTATTTTAAAGATTGTCTTACGGCATTTTCAGTTATTCGAATTGCCGTCTTTATGGCTGCTATTTCCTGTGGCTGCTTTATGCTTCTCATCGAAGCTAACTCCATGCCTACATCTATCATCGTACTGTCTGGATTTATGCCTCGTAGTTTCTTATTTACCATATATCTAGCTGGGTTTGTAAACATACCGTAGCAATCTATATATGGTTTTGGAGGTGGGAGTGAGGCGAAATATTCTGCTTTTTTTACACAAGTTCTTAGCTTTTTCCAGCCTCCTTTCTCGGTGTAGATCTCGGAGATACCCGACCGTTCTTTTATTTTATCCATGTTGTATTCGCCGTCAAATGTCTTTTGGTTGGTATTGAGATCCGGGATAATTAGATATTCTAGGTCTTTATCAATCACCAGCACTAAACCAGGTATATCTATACCCGTTAAATACCAAAAATTGCTGTCTTGACGAAAACGATACACGTCATCGGCACTCCGCTGCATAAGGCCGTTACCGGATATAATTATAGGTGCCGTGCCATTGATGAGGCTACAAAGCTTACGACGGTTACCAGAAAAGAAAGTCGCGTTAAAAGACGAATGTGTATTTTTCATATGAGTCGGGAGCTAGTATAACACCCAAGAACCTGAGTCTCAAAACCCCCACATAAGCTGGTAGCTCAGGATAATGCGCGTGTAGTGTACGAAGTAACCCTTCACTGAACGCGGGAACGATGAAACAAGTAACAAATGCTCTTTGAGGTAGTCAAAGGTGCAATAAACTTCCCACGACCTGACGGTCGGGGTATTCACGGCTTCAAACCAACTTTAGGTTGGTTTGCCCAGCATCTGCTTGGCCTTGGTTTTCAATGTAGCGTTTTATGATCTCTTCGTTGATGCCAACCGTACTGACAAA
>JBBSJF010000144.1:0-1554 GCA_038257495.1 Saccharimonadales bacterium (SeqCode)
CAAAAGCTACCAATCCGAAGAAACGGTGTTCGTGGGTGCGCCTAGCCTACGAGCAGTTTCTGCGGGAACTCACTGAACAACGGGGACTAACGGGGCAAACGCCCCGTTCAGGGGTGGTGGAGTGAAGTGCACGTGGTTCAGGTTAATCGCCAAACTATAAATGAGTGGTCGGGTGTTCAGGTCGAAAACATTACATTTGCTAGTGATATAAAAGCTCTCGGTATCCGTGAATCGAGGGGTGCGCTTTATAGATCTTTACTAAATAAACACGACAAAAACTTATTTAAAATGTTTCGGTATCAGCACCGCCGCAACTTCCTGGCGTCGCTTATTAACATACTGCTTTACATCGTAGCGATAGGCATATTTGCGTGGCGTGTCATCGAGGGTCAGCAGCGCCCCTCCGATATATACGTGCTTGCTATCTACTTGGGCATTATTAGTAACGCCACAAGCAGACTGGCTCAAGTTTGGTCTAAGACCGCGAACGTAAATGATGCCCTTGGCGAGACACTGGATATCCTAGATCAAGAAGATGCCGTGCAAGATCCACCTTTTCCTGTGCCAATGGAAAATTTACGAAGCATTAGCCTAAGAAACGTGTCATTTAACTACGACTCCAAAAAAGACGAGGCACTAAGCAACGTAACCTTCAACATAAAAGCCGGTCAGACTATTGCGCTCGTAGGCCGCTCAGGTTCCGGCAAAAGTACTATTATCAAGCTTTTACTACGTTTTTATGATCCAAATAAGGGTGATGTCTTAATAAACAACATGTCGCTTAAGGAGTACGCTCAAGACGAAGTGCGCACTAGGATAGGCGTTGTTATGCAAGATGTAGCTCTTTTTAACGATACTATTGCTGGCAATATTGCTATTGCCCTTCCAGGTGTAGCTCAGGCGGAAATAGAACAAGCAGCCAAATTGGCCCATGCTCACGAGTTTATTACCGCCCTACCAGATGGTTATGAAACTCTTGTAGGCGAAAGGGGCGTTAAGCTTTCTGGTGGCGAAAAGCAGCGCGTAAGTATCGCGCGTGCGGTGCTGCGTAATCCGGAGCTAGTATTGTTAGACGAGGCGACCAGCGCCCTCGATAGCGAAAGCGAGAAAGCCGTACAGGCAGGCCTTAGGGAGTTATTAAAAGACCGTACCGCTATTATTATCGCTCACCGCTTGAGCACTATTACACATGCAGATCAGGTTATAGTTCTAGACCAAGGTAAAATAATCCAGCATGGCACTTACCAAGAGCTTAAAGCCAACAAAGGACTCTTCGCCGATCTATTAAAATATCAAGAATTGTAATACTTTTATTTTTTCTTCAATGACATACCCTGATGTCCTGGTGCTTCCAGAGGTGGTCTTAAAAATAAGAGGAAGAAACGGCTAGTTGGTATCGTCAAGTACAGCCATAAGTGGTATGATACGGCTATATGGATGAGGTGGGGCTCGGGAAGCTCTTACAGGAGGCTCGAAAAGCCGGGGGATTAACCCAGCAAGACCTATGCCAAAAAGCAGGGCTTAGTTATAGTACGCTCGCAAAGATTGAGCGTG
>JBBSJF010000145.1:0-1552 GCA_038257495.1 Saccharimonadales bacterium (SeqCode)
CGTAGCCGTGCTGCCATAAATTGCGATCGAACTCGACCCATAACTATCTAGTATATTTTGCGAAGTTGGCATAGTTGCTGTACCAGTCGCCACGCCAGATAATGGCGGAGAATCTATTCTACTCACCGCAAATCCTACGCCCGTCGCTCCACCACTCATGCCGCTAGCTATCTCGTCGTGGCCGGTCGGAGCATAGCCATGAGCATTCACGTTGTCGTCATCCCACGAAGCCGATCTCAGTACCAGTGCCCCCTGGCTGGTTGGGGTTACTGTCGGAAATACCGGATTCGCATCTGTAGCATTGTTTTGAGCAGTCGTAGTAAAGGTCGCATTAGCATTTTTGATACGTAAAATTACCCCTGCCCACTGCACTGCGTTACCATTTTTCGTCCACGAGTACGAGGCGGGTTCACTGGCTCCGCCGGTATGCCAAAATACCGCATGCTCGCGCGTATCTGCGAGCTGTGTCCACCCAGCCGGAACGCTACTAAAACCAGTCGGTCCACTTACGTCGTGCGATAGGATAGCAACATACAGATCACCTGATGGTCTAATGGCGGGCATGTTCATCGCAAAAGTCGTACTGGTCGTGGCGAGTACGGTCTTTTGCTGGGAAGCAACCCAAGGCATAATCCGCCCGCTGCGTCCACCGGCACGATACATATAACCGCCCGCTACGGCTACCCCTTGGTCGTATGAGGCATTGTTCATCTCACCCGTTTCTGTCCATTCGTCTATACGAGCACCTGTTGTACTACCCTTTTTAAACAGTTCGTTATCTACGTCGAATGCCACATTGCTTTCGTTATTACCACGCATGAGCTGGGCGGCACTTTCTACATATACGCTTGGATCTATACTTAGTGGATAGCTAGCAGAGCCTAGCCCTTCGCTCACTACCCGCAAACTTTTGCCTTCTAGTTCAAAGCGCGTAACCACAGACGATTTAGTCTTGCCAGATTCCTTAACAACTGGAGCCGGTATATCAAAAAGTAATTTATCTTTTTGCCCATTCTCGCGAGTTTTTTGTAGCAACGCCGCATCTTGCTCACTGCCTGTTGCTACATTGCCGTTAATCGGTAAGCTTGACCCATAAATGCCTACAGACCCATCTTTTTCTAGTCTGGCTTCCTGCCCTTCGCCCATTACCAACTCATACTCAAAAACCATTCGGTCTTTGTCTGCACTGGCTAGCACGATATCTTCCTTAATAGTTGCGATTTGCGAGCTATATACCAGATAACCATTACTACCGGCAAGTCGATAAAATATTTGGTTTTGGTCTTGCTTACCAGCCTCAAGACGAAATTTTGGTTTAACCGTAAAGTCGGTTTTATTAATAGGATCGGTAACGGTTACGCCATTACTTGGTTCTTGGCTAAATGACGCGCTGATGCGCGGCGTACCATTGCCTGTTTTGGCTAGATCAGGGTTAACCTCTCCAGTGTATCCAGCATTATACGCAAATTTGGATTCTTTCGCGTCGTATCGTAAAAACTGCGCAAGGTTTTGGTTAGGCTCGGGCAACACCGAGCGCACTGAAGTTGCGAGC
>JBBSJF010000146.1:0-1549 GCA_038257495.1 Saccharimonadales bacterium (SeqCode)
ATAGACCGGTAAGCAGTTGCTTGTCCTTGGCCAGTTCCTGCTTGCATTAGGTCTGTACTATTAGAAGTTGCAATATCAAAAGTATGTACAACCTGCATATTGTCATGCTTCAGTGCCCAGGAGCCTGATTCGTTTGTGAGGTAACCACTTTTACTACCCAGAGTATCGGACGGATCTGTAGTTGGAGCGTATATTTTTCCATTTATCTTCCGAAAAGTATCTAACGCTTCACTACCGGCGACAGTTATATTACCCCAGGTTCCATTACTTAGATCGAGAGGTACGACACCTACACGGCCTGCTGGGACGCCGAATGAGTCCACATTGGCCGTCCAATCGCCGTAGCCAGTAATTAGATGCCCTTCTGTAGTAACTTCCATGTCTGTGATTGATTGCCCGGTCGGACAAAAAGTCGTAGAGCACAATTTTGCACCGGTGTAATAATTTACAGAAGTAGAATCAAAACCGGCTTTACTGGCATATGGGTGAGTTGCGTACAAACTAAACGATAACGGTGGTGCAGCAGCAAATAGTGATTGTAGGAGATATGTACCAACACCAGCAAACAATAGAATTCCAACTATCGGTACAGCTCTACGCCGCCATATATTGTTACTAAACTTCATCTGCTTTTGTTTTTGTTTTTTCTTTGGCTTTGCCATAGGGACCTTTATTTATATTTGAAGTTCAATTTTTAGTTTTACGTATCGATAGTATGGATAATATAGTAAACATTAGTATTTTACAACAATTAATTTTTGGATCATGTGATTTTAGTATGAATTAGTTGTTATGAAAACTATTTGTGCACATCAGAAATATTTTGGCACTCTTGACAGTAGAGTGCCAATTATTTATTATAGAGACATACTTAGCACTGTCCTGCGAGGAGTGCTAAAATAGAAGTAATTATTAGGTTCACAAGAGGAGTAAATATATGGGTAAAATCATCGGAATAGACCTAGGAACTACGAATAGCGCTGTTGCGTACATGGTTGCTGGTAAGCCAGAAGTTATTGCTAATACTGAAGGTAACCGTACGACGCCTAGCGTGGTTGCGATAAATAAAAAAGGCGAACGACTCGTTGGACAAGTTGCCCAACGACAACGAGTGACTAATGCTAAAAACACTATATACGGTGTAAAACGTCTTATCGGGCGTAACTTTTCTGACGACGAGATCCAAAAAGATTTGCACATCATGCCATACGGCATCGTTAAAAAAGGAGATGGCGTCGCGGTAACTATGGGCGACAAAGATTACAGTCCTGAAGAAGTCAGTGCTATGATTCTTAGCAAACTGAAAGCGGATGCGGAAAGTTTCCTCGGCGAAAAAGTCACTGAAGCAGTGATCACCGTTCCGGCTTATTTCAATGACTCACAGCGACAAGCCACAAAGGACGCTGGTAAGATCGCTGGCCTCGAAGTTAAACGTATTATCAATGAGCCAACTGCAGCAGCGCTTGCATACGGGCTTGATAAAGGTAAAGAAGAAAAGATCGTGGTCTTTGACCTCGGTGGTGGTACATTCGACGTTTCCGTACTTGAG
>JBBSJF010000147.1:0-1536 GCA_038257495.1 Saccharimonadales bacterium (SeqCode)
ACGGGTTTTGAAATGAGTTCATGCTTACATTGTACGACATAGTTTCTGAGTAGTCTCTGTTACAATGAGTACATTAATTTTCTAACAAAACGGAGATAATATGACAGAGCGAACATTAGTCGTACTTAAGCCTGACGCCTTACAACGTGGTATCGTGGGTGACGTTATTACTCGGTTCGAGAAGATAGGCTTAAAAATTATAGGCGTAAAGATGCTCGTGCCTACGGTAGAGTTGCTTAACGAGCATTATCCTGTAGATCGAGAAGATTTTATAATTGGTCTAGGTAATAAAACGTTGGACAACTATAAAGAGCTTGGCATGAACGCAAAGGAGCAATTCGGAGACGACGACCCGAAGCGCATAGGTTTAGTAATACAGGAGTGGCTGGTAGATTTTATGGCTTCTGCACCGGTGATCGCAATTGTTCTGGAAGGACCACATGCAGTTGAACTTGTGCGCAAAATACGCGGACACACGCTGCCATTAAAGGCGCAGCCCGGAACTATTACTGGAGATCATTCATTTGACTCATCTTCGCTAGCAAATGCCGATCTTAGGCCTATTAGGAATTTAGTACACGCCTCAGGAAGCATAGAAGAAGCAACATTTGAAGTAGACTTGTGGTTTAAGAAAACAGAACTCTTCAGCTACGATACGGTGCACCATCACCACATGACCAAGAGATAAGTTTTAAAACCAGATTAATCCGTTAACCGTCAGTCTCTTTTTGTATCAGCAAAACCTATATAAGCGCACTGGCGCGCTTAACCGCCAGCTACTTTTTTGTATCTGCAAAAAAGTAGCCAAAAAACAGACAGGCCGATGTATAAAGCAGATGGTCAGTACCAGTCTCCTATCTCTGTCTCCTGCGGAACTCGCTAACGCTCAAACAGTCCTCAGAGATCAGGGATAGAAGCCAGCCCCCTCTCTCTGTTTATGCAGAGCCTGAACGGCTGCCATGGACACGACAAGGTCGTGTAGTATAAAAGTCTTTAGACCTTGGTCTCGTGCCAGGCTCTGAGCCTATCCGAGGCTTTCCGGGTTGCTGGTCTTGGCTCGGCGAGGACTAGTCCTTTAGGACCGACTGCAAGGAGTCCCGGAGCTGACCAAGAGAAGGAGCCCAGAAAGACCCGGCGGAGGTTCATCGGCCTGTCGGTTTTTGGATTCCGTTTTTGGCGATGCAAAAATGGAATTGGAGGTTAAGCGCTCCAGTGCGCTTAGGTTATTTGTATAAATGTTAAAGATAAATAGGTTTGTAATTTTATTAGAGCATGTTTATGATAAACTTCCCCTGTTGCCCCTGTAGTTCAATGGATAAAACAACTCCGTCCTAAGGAGAAGCTCTGCGTTCGAGTCGCGGCGGGGGCACCAGGCACATATTTTATTATTTTCATGTAAAATACGCTTATGCCTGTAAAGTACTTTGAAGATCAAATGGATGACGAAGAGGTGCTGTACGTCTTTCGTAAGCATCCGGTCGTTATGCGTAAAGGATTGATATATAGTTCGCTCGGTTTACTCGTAGGGCCTGTAGT
>JBBSJF010000148.1:0-1528 GCA_038257495.1 Saccharimonadales bacterium (SeqCode)
AAAAGCCCATGAGCCAGCCCCAGTTGTTGAGCCGGTCCAAGAAATTAACGTAAGTGAGTATCAAGGCAAATAATATGAAGGTAGTATCTAAAATCTTAACTTGGCTCGTGTACCTATTACTAATCTTAATCGTAATCGCCGCCTGTTGTTTGGTCATCGACTTTATATTCTGGATATTCGATATTAACGTATCTAGCTGGGGGTTAAACTCGTGACCGGCTATACAGTAAATAATCGAGGTCGCTATAAATGTGACTTTTGTGACCACTCGACCTATAAGACGATGTCTGGCGTATTGACTCACGTACAGGGCAATCACGAGCTAGAGCTGGCTAATGCGACAGCCGAGGCGTTACGCGCTCAATTAGACCGAGAGCGCTCTAAGCCACCTAAAGTTGAGATCCGCGAGCGCGAGCGAGTTGTTTATAAAGATAAGCCAGAACCTAAGTACAGCTATACCAATGTTTTTTGTACGACTTGTAAATGGGTATTTAACGCCGGTATACCTAATGGGTACTCAGTCGAAAATACTCGTCATAGCCATTGTGGTAATGTAACGCTGTTCCCAGTAACGAGGTGCGATATATGAGTAAGCCAACCAAGCGCGTTACTAAAACCATAAAAATACATTTACAGATGACCGAGGCTCGCGCTGAGCGTTTTGAGAAAATGCTCGATATTTTTATACAAGCTATTAAACTACAGCCTTACCCAAATGAGTATCTGGGCGAGTCTAAAGGTGATTACCTAGAAATAGGCAAGGAGGTCAAACATGATGGACGGTAAATCTCAAGAGTGGCGTAAAGGCGCTGACGACTTACTAGCTACATTAGCGGTTGAGAATAAGTACGTTGTCGCTGATATGTTAATCGTATTTTTAGAGTCGGCTGGCTATGGTCTTAAAGACTGGTCACCGCTCGGCGGCGTGTTTACGCGAGCCAGAGACAAGGGCATTATCAAGCGAGTCGATACTAATGGTCGTCAGGCGCTATGGGCTAGTCTAGTATATCGTCACAAGCCGGGCGACTTGCCTCAGCTCATAGAGGGCGAGATTGTTAAGTTTAAGGGTTTTGGTAAAGAGATAGACCACGTTACATATAAAATCGCTGAGGTTGTTGGTAATGAGGTCAGACTGGAGCGCCACCAATGATAGCTCTAAAAGTACCTAATATCTTAATTCGTATCTTGAGCGTATTTAAGCCTGAGCCGTATTGTCATAAGACAGAGCTTGGTTATAACTGTCGCCACAAGGTATATAAAAACGGTAATAAGGAGTGCAATTGAGATTATGCCAGAGGTCAAGCCACCAGCTATCGAACCTCAAACAAACACAACAAAATCAGACATAGAAATATTCGCTAAAGCCTATTTCAACATAGAGCTAACGAGCCACCAAAAACGGTTAATATCAGACATCGCCGCCGGTCACCAAATACGGATCAGTCGGCGTATGGGTCTCACCACAGCTAATAAGGTATTACGCGCTTACATCGCCGAGGGGCTAGACCCAAGAGGGCGCGTTAGAATA
>JBBSJF010000149.1:0-1521 GCA_038257495.1 Saccharimonadales bacterium (SeqCode)
ATAAGCGGTCAAAGCGACGATAAAGATCTACCAGATACGATGCTAGACGACAAAACCTTAGGGCTCTAGTGCTTTCCTTTTGAAGTAATGTGAGTTATTTGCTTACAAGAACGTGCTCTGACTATAATCAATAGAGAAATCATGACAAATAAATTAAAGAAAATAAGTAAACGTACCAGGAAATATAAAAACCAATTACTGGTCGCTTTATCTGTTGCGATACTCTGCAGTGTAGCAGCGGTATACATGCTTACTCGGCAGGATACCAAGCAACCCAGGGTAACATTTGTCACAGTAGACTGTAACGAGCAGCCAGAAGACTATAACTGTTGGCGGGATCGTTATAAAGCGATGGTGCAACAACAGTCTCCTCAAGCTGCTTTTGCCGATATTAAACAAGCATATGAAAAATATGACGTCGTTCGTAGTCAGTGTCATCAGCTGATACATGTGATGGGGCGTGAGGCGGCGGCAAAATATAAGGATACGGTAGAAGCCTACGACCAAGGAGATAACTTTTGTTGGTCTGGGTACTATCACGGTGTCATGGAGGGTATCGCAGAAAAGCTGGGTTCGGATAAGCTTGCAGAATCTCTTACTACAATTTGCGAAAACGCCAAGCAAAAGAACCCTTACGGCTTTTATCATTACAATTGTGTTCATGGGCTAGGGCATGGCCTTATGGCTATAAATAGCAATAAATTATTCGATGTGCTTACTATTTGCCAGAAATTTAAGGATTTATGGGAGCAAGAATCCTGCTATAGTGGCACTTTTATGGAAAATATCATGGCGGGTCTAAATGCCGATCACCCCACTACTTACCTAAAACCAGATGACCCACTATACCCATGTACGGCTGTGGACAGCCAGTATAAGCAGCAGTGTTATCTCATGCAGACCTCCCATGCCTTAACGGTAGTTAACGGAGACTTTTCTAAGGTATTTAGCCTATGTGCTAGCATAGAATCACCACTAGATATTATATGTTACCAAAGCTTAGGGCGAGACGCCTCTGGACGATCTATTAGTAACTTGGCTACTACCAAGGCAACCTGCTTGCTGGGTCCGACAGGCACTGCTCAAACATATTGCGTAGAAGGCGCGGTCAAAGATTTTATAAGTTATCATCACAGCGACAAGCAGGGCTTAGAACTCTGCCGTTCATTCGAGCAACAGAGCCTACAAGACAGCTGCGTAGCCACCGCAAAAGCCTACTATTCAACATTCTAACTCCGGTTATTAGAGTTTAGAAATAATAAAATACCCCACATAGGGGGTAAAACAAGCCTTACTAAAACTCTACATACGGTTTGGTGGTCCATAATTTTGCAGGTCTGGAACTATTTTGTAGTGAGCAGTAATAGGCTATAACCCGTCGGAGGCCTACATGTTTCAGTATGGGCCCCATCCAGAATTCATGAACTGTTTGCATATTTTTAGGGTCTAACAGTGTAATGTCATTACGTTCATTTTGAGAGTTAAGCCAACTCGCTACCTCTCTATCTTTAGCTCGCCCAT
>JBBSJF010000150.1:0-1484 GCA_038257495.1 Saccharimonadales bacterium (SeqCode)
ACTTTTCGTATTACTTATCCAGAGGACAAGAGAACCTTTTATAGGGGAGCTTGCTTTACCTGGTGGCTATTGTGCTGCCGGTGAAACCACGACAACTGCTTTAGGGCGCATGCTAAAAACAAAAGCCGGCGTCGAAATAGAAGACATGGGGCTTACCGAGCAATTATATACATTCGACACCGTAGCTCGTGACCCCCGAGGACACGCTGTTTCAGTTACTTATACGAGTTTAGGTAAAAATATTACGCCTGAGTCCACCAAGCAAACCCAAAACCCTCAATTTTATTTGGTCCGCAATTTACCACAGGTTTCTTTCGACCACGCAGATATAATAGCGTATGCCCACGATCGTCTTAGGTCTAAACTTGCTTACACTAATGCAGTATTCGCTTTATTACCCTCGTTCTTCACCTTATCTCAGCTTCAGCAGGTATACGAAGCAATTCTCTGCAAGCCACTAGACAAAAGGAACTTTCGTAAGAAATTTCTAAGCTTCGACCTCATTCAACCAACTACAGAATATCGTCAAGACGGCGCTCATCGTCCTGCTAGGTTGTATAAATTCAATAGCCAAGAATTAGAAGTTTTATCACGTAGTTTTGAGTAGTATCTTACTATTTTCATAAGATATACACACCCATCTTTACGTACCACTAACGGATCATAACTTAACATAAATAGTGATTTTTTTATAATTTTATATTAGTGTTGACATTACAATAACTATTCTGTAATCTTCGTATCACATACATAGTGTATGTATAACACTAACTAAGATGTACGGAGTTAATTATGGAAAAGTTAAAACTTGCGAAGTACCAACGACTCGCATTAGTAGAAGTAGATGTTCAGAACGATTTCTGCCCCGGTGGAAGCTTAGCGGTAGAAGAAGGAGATATGGTGGTACCTGCCCTTAATCGTGCCTGGGCAGCCATTAAGGCACATACGGACGTGAGCGCGAAAACACCTTTAGAGATTCTGGGGGGAGCACAAAACTATGAAACACCCACTGGGATCTTAGCGGCTACAAGAGATTGGCACCCTGTGGTAACAAGCCACTTCGGTACACCGCCCGATTTTAAGACAACATGGCCACAGCACTGCGTCATGGACACTAACGGAGCGGCGTTTCATAGAGACCTAGACCTTACGGATGCTGTTGTATTAAGCAAGGGTACTAAAAAAGACGAAGACGCATATAGCGGCTTTCAGGCACAGGATAATGCGGGTAATACACTCGCTCACGTCCTTGGAAATCCCAGAATAATACGCACTGCGGTCTTCGTAGGGGGCTTAGCGACTGACTATTGTGACAAAGCTACGGTGCTTGATGCTCGGGCATATGGCTACGACACCTATGTGCTTACAGATGCGATGCGAGGTGTAGCCCCTGACACTACTATGCAAGCGGTTGACGAAATGAAAGCAGCCGGTGCACGGTTTATAACCGTCGACGAGCTCGTGGAAGGGCTGGCATAAAGCCA
>JBBSJF010000151.1:0-1479 GCA_038257495.1 Saccharimonadales bacterium (SeqCode)
AAACGCTCCTTTGGTAGCAAGAGCGAGAAAGGTGCCCAGGCCCTAGCTACAGTGTTATCCATCTGCACGACCAACTGGCGTACCAACCAAAACAATTACTTCTCTACGCTCGCTGCGCTCGCGTAGGGTGTGAGCAGTTACAACCAGAAGTGTTGCATAGTATTGACAAGTATGATATAATAATAAAGTAATGATATACCTGACAATAAACCAACTACATCTACATCTGTCGCTCCGAACCGCCGGGTAGTTTTCTTTGATTTAAAAAAACATAGCGTCCCGGTCTCGGGGCGTTTTTATTTCCATGAGTTGCTTATGGATTTTTATTTGTATAAATGCATATTAGAAAGAAGAAAGTTATAATGAAAGAAATCAGATATACGCCGCTGGACGAAGCGGCGGAAGTAATAGCAGAGAGAAGAGATAATGAAGAGCTACAAGCTAAGCTGGCTCAGTTTTTAGGAGGCGACATTCCAGATGGACCATTCGCAGATGATGCGCAAGAACCACGAGCTGTTTTAGCTGAGTATATAGCAAGACCGACAGTTCGGGATATTACTTTTGCGCAAACTGCACTAAAAGCTGAATTTAACCCCTGGTGGCTGACCTACGAGCAAGATTTTGCAGGCGACCAAAATATAAAAAAAGTAGGCATTATAAGTCCAAAATTTGCTTTAGCTAGCAATATGGACTTGGCAAGACAGTGGTTGGTGCCATGGGGCCAGCGGTATGGACCATTGAACGGATGCTCGACTATTTTTTCGGAGCTACCGGATGTAAGTAGATATTGGGCTGCAATGCGTAAAGCGATCATGCCGAGATATGACCTAGGAACATGTATAGATAACGTTTATGACATTAGCGAATGGTACAAAAGACAGGCAGAACGGTCTGCGGGGGAAAGTAGCCCAAAACTCGCCACACGATACTATCCTGCGATTATGGGTATGTATGCGGCACGCGCAGCTCTGTTCATGAATTTTGAAGCCTACGGGGACTTTAAGCCTATAGCAGCTAGTGGCTTTGAGCAGGCGGCTGATGTGCTAGGAGTAGACCCTGTGGTAGTACATTGGAGTCCGCCAGCCACAATTAGATCGCTAGATGGCAAACGAGATGTCCGATACGACCAAACAGATGCGACTTTTTTGGATCTAAAACTGCCGCCACGCAACCAGCCTTTTATATTGGCACTAGTAACAGAGCTAATACTTAAGGAGTTAGAAGATGACAGTGACGAATAAGCCTACGGTAGCGGTGTGTATAACTGGTCTGGGCGCAAGCTCAATGCAGCTTAAGGCTATCCCGGCTACGATCAAAAGCCTGGAAAGGTACTTTATAGTGGCTTAAGACCTAATAATGGTGCTTTCTCCCATCTATTCCTTCAGAGATGAGACTACAGAGGATTTTAAAGATTCGGTTTCGCGTACAGCCCCGATGGGCTTTCAGCTTGTATTTCCAGACGCCGAATCTGCCGTCTAG
>JBBSJF010000152.1:0-1467 GCA_038257495.1 Saccharimonadales bacterium (SeqCode)
AAAACCACCAGTCCGGTCAGTGTAGTAGTATCAGACCAGCCTGCTTCCAGCACCACCACGACTAACACTGGTTCGACCGAAAATAACGACGGCACTAATGGAACTGGCGCCAACACTACAACAGGAACCGGCACTTCAGGATCATCAGGCGACGGACAAGTCAACGCTTCTGAGTCCGGCCAGGTAAACGACGATCCAGCATCAACTAACGCTAAACAAAACGGCGACGTGCTGGGTGAAGCCACCAAAAACGACGCAGGATCAGGTAACACCGTAGGCTGGATACTAGTAGCGCTAGCGGCAGCGGCTATCGCCGGATATGCCGGCTATACTTACTGGTGGGTTCCAAGGCAAAACCAAAAATAAATCCCCAACCTAGGAAATTATTTGAGATGATTCTAAGAATTTGAGCCGGACTCTAAGTTCGCCCCTCTTAGCCTTATAGAAAGTTTATCGCTCCAAATTGTTCTACGGGTACAGTAAAACGAATTATCTCTCGCCGCCAAAGCGTCGCTAAAATCTTTTAGGCAACCAGTCAGCTGGCTTCTCTGAAAACGAGGAAGATTACCTCTTAAGCGTTCCGTAGGTTCTACTCCAGCCTGTTCTTTACTTATAACAGCTTGCTTGTCTGATTGTTTCATTGTAACTCTTTCCTGCTCCTTAGTTGCACTATCAAGAATATAAGAAAGAAGTGGCGGGTGCAGTTAAGTATGTTACGCTTGCTAGTTTTGTCTTGAGTGTGAGCCGGAAAACATTTTCACTATGCCAAGTAAAAGTACTGCTCCTGCTAAAGCTATAATAAAGCTCATAACATTAAAACCGGTAACATCTCCTATGCCCATTGCCTGGGCTAAAAATCCACCCAACAACGCACCAACGATACCAACCACGATATTAGATATTATGCCCATCTGAGCGTTGGTTTTCATTATAATAGATGCTATCCAACCAACTAATCCGCCAAAAATAATCCATACCAATATTGTCATAATTACTCCTTTTTACTTGTCGCTTGCCGTTAGTCTAAGATCAGGATGCTGGCGAGCTTTTCGCGACATGAAACTTTCTATTCTATCGTCTAAATCTAAACTATTGTTTGGTTGCTTCGTCATTGTTTCGTCTCCTAAAGTTAACATTAGGTATAGAATATGATGCTTAGTAAATATGTTCTGTAAATATACTTACAAGACTGGTGTAAAATAACTTACAACCAGAATATACTTATAACTTAAAATAGTGTTAGTCTAGAGGTTGTTAATAAATAATAAGGAATCAATGCTTCAATACCTGCAGCCACTATTAAATAATTCTGTTAAGCGTAATTATTCAGCCGGTTCGACAATATATTATCAGGGCGAGGTGCCTCGTTCTGCCTGCATACTGACTAGCGGAATCGTTAGGGTATACAGTATTTCGGCTCAAGGAGACGAACAGATCGTGGTGTACCATGTACCTGGAGAAATATTT
>JBBSJF010000153.1:0-1467 GCA_038257495.1 Saccharimonadales bacterium (SeqCode)
ACGAGAGCTTTTAACTCCTCGTTGAACTGTTCTAAGCCTTGATAGTGTATTGCCAGCATGCCAGCGCTTAAAGCTCCCTGATAGTTGTCCTCCCTGTCGTCGACCATTACACAATTACTATTTGATACCCCCAGAAGCGAGGACATATTATCGTACGCAATCTGCGCGGGTTTTATATATCGAGTTTGAAAAGATGGTGCTTCGGCGTCGAACAGCCCATCTAGCTCGGGTTTTAATTGCCACCATGTTACTTCACTTATGTTAGTGAGCAAGCCTACTTTATAACTTACCTTAAGCTCGCGAATACGATCAACCAAATTAAAGTCTATCCGGTAACTTCCAAATAGTTCTTTTTGTGCTTGATCATACGGTATGTCTGCCAGCATAGCTTGTGCCGCTATAAAATCTTTTTGATTAATAAAGCCGTGATCGAATTGCTTGTATAGGTCTTCGTACTCATGACGGCTAGCTTTGGTAAGATGTTTGTTGGCAAATATAGCAAAAGGCGAATTGTATAAAACGCCGAAGCAATCAAATATAAGTGCCTGAACCATAAAACCTATTGTATCAATATATGTATCTAATGCTGATTAGCTTATTGCCCGCTCTCACTTTTTCAATCGTCAGGGTGTGCTAGCGCCACGGGCTAGCCTAGGGCTACCCGTAAAGCGCCCTAGAGATGGAAAAAGTGAGAGCGGGCTATGTATTTTTAGCTAATACCCACGCCCTGCACGGCTTTGTTGTACTCTGGTATCTGGTTTTTAAACAATGTACGGACTAAGCCACTATCACCAAAAAATGTACCCGTTTTGCTACTGCAAGAGCTGCTCCATAGATCTTGCTTTGTATCCGTACCTTCTAATACTTTATAGCTATATCGGTTGCCAAGCGGGCAGACACCGTCTTTCAGTTTTATAGTCGACTCTTTAGATTTTGCAAACCCAGCTAAGTCTAGCGCCTCTAAGAATACACTGTAAGAAGCCCGTGTATTAGGGTATTTCTCTGTTTTGATCACATTGCCGTTGTAGCCTTGGATAATTTCTAAAGTACGCGAATCTTGGCTAACGGTGATACGAACAGACCTATGAGTCTCTTCTGCCACGATCTTACCGTCCATTTCGAGCACCGTAGCGGCTTTGGTGCTGGCATAGTCCGACAGCTGAAGCCCAGCTACTTTCGGAGACGGCTCTACAGAAGGAGTTGCAGAACGAGGACGCCTAAATACAAGCACGAAAACTAGCACAATTACTATAATCGCTCCTATAATACCAAAAACAACTTTCATAAGCGCATTATACTACAAAACGCTTATATTTGCAAGTACGCCGACTTGGCTCATCTAAAATCTTTCCCAAATAGGTATCGTTAGCTCATATAAAATGTTTCCCAAAACACCTTGTAGTCGTACGCTGTCGGCACTATGAGTACAAGTGTAAAGGTCTATCCAATGAGCCGACTATCCCGCCA
>JBBSJF010000154.1:0-1447 GCA_038257495.1 Saccharimonadales bacterium (SeqCode)
TACTTCGTCAAAATCTAAATCCTGTTTATTTTTTGCTTGAGGTTTATCGGGATATTTCGCACTTTTTCCTAATACGTCATCAATTATCGCTCCCGAACAGGCAATACTATGAAACTTTGAAGCCCCAACGTCACGTGCTACTAAATGGGGGTAGGATGCTTTAGATATATGGCATCTATTGTCTTTTTGGTCGGTATAAAGCTCATAATCCCGCGCACCTTCGCCAGAAGAGAACGAGTCGCCAAGAGCCAGATAGTCTACGTCGGCTTTAGTATAATCTTGGGCACGTAGTTCAGATTCGCCAAATAAAATCGTACCATCGCTTTTACGGTAGTATGGGTATAATTTTAGCGAGTGCTCACTGGTAAACACTATTCCTTTAGATAATAAATAAGTACCATAATTCTTTTGAGCACTCATATATGAAGCAATATCATAACCTTCGCATACCACCGGTGCCGTTATTCTGTCGGGTACTGCTTTGCATGTGCTAAGGTCGTACAGTCGCATGTGTCCGTAGGTGGTAGCGGCATAAGAAAGAGCATATCTTCCACTAGGGCTGATTGCCGTTCGTAGCATGGGATCGTTGCCGAGACCGTACTCTACCTTGGGCGCATAAGGAACGACTTCCAGGGTCTGCAGATCTATTCGCACCGTAGCCGCGCCAACGGCTACTCCTGTCATCCATCGTCCATCGCTCGAAAAAGACATCGACCTAGGCTCTATAGCGAGTATTGCACCTGACTTATCTTTTACAATACCATCGTAAGGCTTCTTGATTTGATGTTTTATCTGTCCGTCAAATGCTCGTCTAGTCTCCATGAACGGCAAGGGGTTGGCATAGACACTGATTTTATAACCATATCCGCCACCTACATTTTGTATAAGTAGTAGCCTATTACTGTTTGGAACAGGAATAAAGCTACTCAAGTCTTGGTAATCTGTTAGTTTGCCAGCCAGTTTGCTACCGGGCCTTCTGAGGTATGCGCCATCGTTATAGCCATAGTCGGTTTGGGTAAAGCAGCCGGTGTAGGTAAGGGCGGTCAAAAACATGGTATTTCTGGTGGCTACCGTGTCTTGGGCGCAGCGTGGCACCAAATCGGCGACAATACCTGGGTTAGCGATGGTTTCTATGGAACCTAATGTCTTGTTTGTACCGCTCCAACTGGGCGAAGCAGCCCGAGCTACTGGATAAAATGTAAATAACAATATTCCTACAGAAAATAGCAGAACTAAAGACACCAGCTTTCGCACAGTTTACCCCAAATTATATCTGTTATTCTAAACTTAAAAGTTACTGAAAACAATAGTGGTTATGTTTTTCTTTCGGGGAAGTATAGAAATAGGGAGTGTTGTGAGCAACTTGTACTAAATAGTACAGTGCTTGAACCCTCTAGTTTATAGAACCCCCGACAAAGTATTCCATTAAGCTTAAAATCGTATCCAA
>JBBSJF010000155.1:0-1408 GCA_038257495.1 Saccharimonadales bacterium (SeqCode)
AAGCTATGGTCTAGTTTTTTGTAGAATTAGATGACGAAGTATTGTTCGAAGTCATATCTTTTTGAAGCTGGTGTATGACATACGCTTCTTGCAAGCGTGGACCATCTTTATGAAATCTTAGTTCCGAGCCTTGCTCAGGAGTTGTCCGACATACTATCCTACCTATAGCTTCGCTCTTCTTAAAGGCTCTCAGGACTTCAGGGTCATCTGCAGTACCGCTGTTTGGTTTTGCTACCGTGCCTAAAGGCTCTGTTGGTGTACAATCAGGAACTTCACTGCTCTGTGCACCTTCGCTGGCTAAAGTCTTATACCCTATTGCTATTGCAGCCAAAGGTAGACCTACTGCCATTGCAGTCTTGAATATTTTAGATGGATTTACCCTAATAGGGTCTTTTTTAAGAACTACGGGAGCTCTTTTTGAAAAATCTGCGTTAGATGGAAGTTCTGAAGATGCTGACATAGATACTACCTTTTTGTTTTTTATTTATCATATAATTTATTATACACCATAGAATTGATAAAGTCAATAAGTATTTGCTATAATAATATATTTATGCTATAATTAGTGCAATGCGTCAACCCAAAGAAACTATTCCCAGACGACCTAGGCGACGGCTTTACGAGAGTATTTTATGTCTAGGAGCTATGGTTTCGACACTTACAGCGGTATCCTATGCTGTTGATAGCAACCCGGCAGACGTCATAAGCAGCTTAACTCAAAGAAGTTGCGATACGGTTGTTGAACCCCAGACTACCAAGAAGGTAGAAGCTTTGCTGCAGGCTACTTCTCCTTCATCACAACCAGCCCTTGCAAGTGATTATCCCCATAGGATGACCCCCGAACACAAAGACTTAGTAACTCAAAAGGCTAAACTTTACGGCTTTACCTTACTAAGTGCCGATGCAGAATTAAAGCGCATTCAGGATGCTCCCGATGATGCCAGTATATTTGAAGCCCTAAACTCGTACACCACAAAGCGTGGCTTCAAAACTGTTCTACCCGACCGCAAAGGCGACCATGACCCAAAGAACACTGCACCTCATAAAAGAAACTCCTTGAGCCCCGCTTTAACACAACACCGCGCGGCAGCACTATTAGAATATTTGTCGCAAGAACCGGTAGAATTAGATAAGACAAGAGGCTTTGACACCTTGAAGGTTGTAGATATCAATAGCTCTGATTCTACCCAGAGCGAGTTCGGCCAGACCGTCCCTGCTACCCGGAGTATATATTTGGACTTCGAGACAATGGAACCGGCTAATTTTGTGCATGAGCAAACACATACGCAAGACTATGCCCAATGCGGTTTATACGCCAGCAGACGGGACCCCGTATGGAAACAAATAGGGTCATCAGGGTCTGCTAAATCATCTGCTACTGCTAGTACTACTGACAATCCAAATAACA
>JBBSJF010000156.1:0-1407 GCA_038257495.1 Saccharimonadales bacterium (SeqCode)
GTCTATATAATATTGGAGCTCGGCGATCGAGGCTTGGATATCGTCGAAGGCACGGTGGACTTCTTTTTTTGCAAATTTAACGTCGTATTTACCATGCATCACTACTTTCCATGAACTTACATCTAGCATGCGGTAATGTAATAGCGCGTCGACTTCTGGCCACCACTGCTTAATGAAGTTTCGGTCGTGATGGATAGAGTTGCCCGCTAGAACTGCGTATTCTTTGCCAAAATTAGCCTGAATAAAGTCCATAAGCTCCGCTACCACTTCTGGCTCTGATTTTAATGAATCCTTCACGCGATCGGTAAGCCCACTTTTACCATGAAAATCTATACACCATTCACTCATATTGTCCAAGATGTCTTGTGGATAATGGATAACCGCCTCGTAGCTAGCGAGGGTCTTGAAGTCTAGATCAGTAACTTCGGCGGCAACTTCTAAAATACGATCTGTTTCTACTTCGAGCCCTGTCATCTCCAGATCTACCCAAAGTAGTTTTGTAGGTTTTGCTTTACGATCAATCATTTTACAGTCTCTCTTATATTAGGTCGTGAATATGTGCTCATATAGTAGCAGACTATCTGTTACTTGTCGGTACTAGCTTGCGTACCCAAGAGCTTTTCTAACCGGACTGATCCGCTTAACCATCACTTACTTTCTTGTACTAACAAGCAAGTAAGCAAAGAAATAGCAGGCGATGAATCTCCGCCAGGTCTTTATGACTTTCTACTCTTGGTCATCTGCGGGACTCACTACGTTCGGCCTAAAGGCTGGTCCTCGCTGAGCCAAGATCATCAACCCAGAAAGCCTTGGGGAGGTTCAGAGCCTGAACCAGCCTCCATGGATACGGCTGCTATTCGCAGCCGTATTATCGATAAAACTCCCGATTCACGCCTGATTGATATTAAGGCTAAGGCACATTTTAAGCATGTCATTAATTGTGGCACCTTTATCAAGTCCTATATGAGTTAATATACTTTCCGGATAAAATATAGCAGCAGAGTGATCTAAGCTTTCTAACTGAGCATGAAGCCCTATGTTGGCTTCTATAATCGTCTTTGAGAATCTTTCTTTACTTACTGGCTCAATACTAGATCTTGTGACCACATCTACGAATGGCATGCAGTAAGGTACTCTTGTTTTTATACCAGAATCACTAACAACTAGACCTCCGTTTTTGGCACAAAATATATAATCTCTAGGGTCTGTTAGTTCTAATAAGCTAGAAGGTTCATAGTGCACGCACGATGTAACTGGTAGTTTATCAATAGATACCCACGGGTAAACCCGTGGTGCTTAGGTCGGAATACAATTAGAGCGTTAGCTCTAATTGGTCTGCATCCTGGATACCCTGATGTTCTACGTAGTGCTTGATAGTCGCTTCATCTAGACCGATACTGCTGACAA
>JBBSJF010000157.1:0-1395 GCA_038257495.1 Saccharimonadales bacterium (SeqCode)
ACCCTTCTGATTCAATATCGATATTATTTTTGGTTTCATAGCAGCATCTTAATAGTTTATCTAACGTTAGATTAACATAAATTCAATCAAGAGTTTATAGCCTTATACAGCTAGCCTTATTGTACTACTACTTAACTGCTACCTATATTCTGCTCGAAACCATTTGAGGTCGTGGTTTTTATTCTATCCTCTATTCTTAATATAGCCGTGCTGCCTATTCCTAATTTGGGCATGTCGCAAAATAATTATGGCAAGCATCTTAAAACCACGAGGGATTTTGGCACATCGGATTATACCGCCTGCTGCTGCCTAAATGAATCTCTAAAAAATTAGCTGAATGACTAATATGTGGTATAATATAATTAAATGAGTACACCGGAAGCAACTGGCGCTGGATATCCCTTCCCTATTGGGCTTTCAGTACGTCAATGCTTTGCTCTTAGCACGGCTAGAAGTCACGAAGGAGTATATGGGTATCGGTTTGGATCACTGTGTAAAGATATGGGGCTAGCCCCTGCCAAAGGACAATTTACTGGTAAGCGTGAATTAGATATGCTTCATGGCGCAGGGTATCTGGTTGATCCTCGGACAGAAAAATCATCTATCGGAGGACCAGATATACAAAAATATACGCTTGGTAGCGAAGGATATGGCGCACTAGACAGAGTTGTCGCGGCTTCTGGGTATATACTTGGACAAATACCTGCTGGTCTTGACCGCGCGCCAGCAAAAGACTTCAACAACCTAGGCAATATGAAGTTAGGCGTACTGGCAATACTTATCAGCGGGATGGAAAAGGAAGGTACATATGCCTCTAAAATATTTACAAGATTTTTCGAAGGTTCTGGTACTGAGATTACAGGTAAACCTAGCTCTAGAGTAATGCGAAATCTTAACACAGCAAAGTTATTTAGCGACCCAACAATTGTAGAAGTAGACAATGCCCCAGATAGAAATATATACCGAACAACAAGACTAGGAGGACGTGTCTTAGCCCTAGCCGTACCACCCCTAGAAATGCTTGCTGGCGAGAAAAAGCAGCAGTTGAGCGTCCTAAACCAGTAATTAGTCCAGGCTTGCCAGACATCCAAATTATGGTTTGATAAATAATATTTTTATGTTATAGTATAGGAATGAATAGGACTCCTGAAATGAGAGGTGCACTGCATTTTGCAGCCGTTACGGCTGCTGCTCTGGCAATGTCCGGCTCATCACCGCAAGAAGCAGTTGCCCATGAAGGGCTACCGGATGGTGCGATACCGACGGAAGCTTCGCCTGGGTCTATTGGCAAAATTGGCATCAATCCACTCCTTGTGGGTGCAGAAAAAACCCCTCATCATCAATCAGATAACAATGTGGTGGCATCGGAAGGGATAGCAAATGAGGATCTGATAG
>JBBSJF010000158.1:0-1394 GCA_038257495.1 Saccharimonadales bacterium (SeqCode)
GCGCCAGACGGACAGATAGACGCGTTCCAGCAGATTGTAATGTTTATAGCCTACTTTGGACCCTATTTTGCCCTTCCAAAAGCCCTTACCTTAGCGGGTGGCTTAGTAGGGACGCTAACCGGCATGGCAAACAACCGTAGCAAGGGCTTGTTCGACCGCACCAAAAACTTCCGCACCAATACCCGCAAGGCGCGTAAGGCTAATACTAACTATAATAATTACGCAAATCGTAACGCCGGTGGTTTTCGTGGACGTAAAGCTCGTATAGCCCTTGGGGGTCAGGCTATGGGCGCAGGTCAGTCTCCCGTAGCTGGCGTTCTTACAGGGCGTAAAGCATGGCAACGCACAAAAGCAACACAATCCGGTGAAGCAGATAAGGTGCTGTCCCAGCAGTTTCAGGATTATGGACTGCAGATGCGTGATGAAACAGACAATGCAGTACTTGAAAAGCGAGCCGTAGAAGGAAAAACTAGTGAAGAGCGAGCCGCAGCCATAAAAGAACTAGTTGGACGAAAAGATCACACTGCAGCTAGGCGCGTTCAGAAAGAATATGTTGATAAAGGTAGAAATACTGAATGGGAACAACAAAAAAGATACATTCGTGGAGATCTCGACGGCGCATCACCAGATCTTAGCATGACCTTAGATAGTAGCGTAACAGGGGCAAACTTAGACGATGAAAAACGCAAGGCATTTTCAAAAGCTACAGACGCCGATACGTCAGGTATGCGCAGAGATGCATGGGCGGAGTGGCAAAGGGTTACGGCTGGAAGTGCTACACCGAATGCCGCTAGCGAGCGAGCATCACGTCTATACGAGAATGAAGCAACACGTAAAGACATGAAAGGTGATGTTAGGGGCTTATTTGATCCGCATTGGGACGAAACAGTTAAAAACTGGAGACCCACCGCTGGTGCACCTCCAGGGTCTCCAGGCGCTAGACCAACTATCACATTTTAAATATTCTACCCGAATTACTAGTTTATATAACTCGATCTACTTCAAAAAACCTACTCATGTCTTAATATTCTTCCCAATTTTAACGAGCATGCTCGGAGAGTATTTGTAACAGCCCTTTACTGATTACGCTTGACTCTCTATCATAGACAGTAAGAGATGGCGACATATAAAGTAATTCAAGATATCGAGGCAGAGGACAAAATACTTGGACCTTTGACGCTCAAGCAGTTTATATTTGTTATTATCGACGTTATTCTTATCTTTTTTGCTTTTCGCTTATTTTTGGTTAGCCCGTTGCTGGTCATACCTATAATCCCTCCTATTTTAGTTCTCGGCATATTAGCCGCCCCGCTTGGTCGAGATCAGCCCACAGAAATATGGTTGCAGGCTAAGATACGGTTTGCTATAAAGCCCCGAAAAAGACTCTGGAACCA
>JBBSJF010000159.1:0-1394 GCA_038257495.1 Saccharimonadales bacterium (SeqCode)
ACTAAGACAAAAACCTACAGCAATAATGGCGAGGCTATGTACTTTCATACAAACAAATGGGCATTTGTAGCCTATGACAAACTAGCCGAACTCCGACGCTCTAAGCTGTCTCCTAAAGGCCTTTTTGAGCAAGATTATTATTGTCAGCTATCACTCTTTGACGAGTACACGCCATCCACACCCTTTGAGGTTATACGACTGGAAGCTCGTTATAGCGACACTAGGACTATCAAGGCTAACCTAAAAAAAGCTGGCGTGGCATTTAGCGACCTGCTTACATTTACAGAACTATATTCAGAACATACGGCCAAATCATTACTACTCTACGAACTAAATCAGCTAGAAGTGGCGACACCAGACGTTATGCGAGCCGATAGTCATATAGAGCATATGGTGGACGAACTACTCAATAACAATACTAAAGCTAATACTGTTATCTACGCCATAGGAGTTAAATGGGCGTTAGAACAATACGGCAGTCGTGGGGCGAGGTCTAAGCTAAACTTTAATGCTAGTCAATGGTCGAGCCTAGTATCTAAAACAAACAGCCTAGACTTTACTCGCCAAGAGAGCGACAACATTGCAACGATACACCAGAGTATCGAGCTTTTTCGTCGTGTCAAATTAACTAACTATAAGGAGCAATAGTATAATGAAAACAATGATAAAAGATAAAGAGGCTAAACCAAGAAAAGCGATTATTTTCGCTCGTGTTTCGACTGCTCGACAAGAAAAAGAGGGCTTGTCGCTAAAAGATATACAACTACCGTCAGCCTACGAATATGCCAAAAATAATAACATCGAGGTAGTTGCCGAGTACGCTATTAGCGAAACTGGTAGCGAGTACAAGCTACGAGTAAAGTTTAATGATATGGTCGCTTTCGTGAAACGTCGAAAGGATATAACCGACATCGTTTCTTTTCGAGTAGACCGTATAACACGCAACTTCAAGGACGCTGTTGCTATCGACGAACTACGCACCGCCTACGGCAAAACCGTACACTGCATTGACGACCACCTCGTACTAGACGAGGATAGCTTGTCGAACGACATCACTCAGTGGGATATGAAAGTATTGTTTGCGAAACAGTTTCTTAATAGGGTTAAAGAGGACGGCAACAATACTAAATACCGCAAACTAGAGCGTGGCGAGTTACCTTGGGGTGCTCCGTACGGCCACAAACATCACACGATTAGCCTAAACAACAAAACTGTTATCGCTACAGACTTTGAGGCTAGCATTGTCCGAAAGGTACATACGCTATACTCTACTGGCTCATACTCTCTAGAGACACTTAGTAAGGCAATGAACAAAGAGTATGGTACTAAGTTCTACAAAAGCTCAATGCACCGCATACTAACGGATAAGTTTTACATCGGCATTATGACCGACA
>JBBSJF010000160.1:0-1374 GCA_038257495.1 Saccharimonadales bacterium (SeqCode)
AATCGGCTTTTTTACGTCGCACTAGCATTTATTGTTTGTGCGGCACTTGCCTATCCTTTTTTTGCCCAAATCATGGATGTACTCGTTCGTCCACTTGGTGACAGCACCTTGTATTACCTGACGCCGTTAGGTGGTATTGGTTTTATTATCAAAGTTTGCATGTTTATCGGTGCACTCGGCGCGATCCCGTTCCTTATATATCATCTGTATAAATACTTATTACCGGTTATGAAGAGCGTCCAAACAAAAGTTGCGTTATGGTGTGGCTTTTTATCGTTGTGTCTTGCCGTATCAGGTATAGTATTTGCCTATGTGGTCAGCTTACCTGCAGCACTGCACTTTCTGACAAACTTTGATCTAGAGCAGGTTACTGCCATGCTTACGGTTGATTCATACTTTTCATTTGTCGTGACGTATCTGCTCATCACGGCGTTACTTTTTCAGATACCTCTGATCATGGCAATTATTGATAGCATTACACCACTCAAACCTCGAGACCTAATGGGGTACCAAAGACATGTCATTCTCGGTGCGTTTATAATTGCCGCTGTTGTATCACCAACCCCTGATATGGTGAATCAGACCTTATTGGCAGCACCTATGATAGCCGCCTATCAGGTAGGAATAGGGAGCGTCTATATACAATCACGTAAAAGAAAGCAGCATCTTCCCAGGACTTACGCCGTCAAATACCATATTAAAAAACCTGCTCAGTATGTTCAGGTTAGTGATAAGCTTTTTCAAGCTGAACCAATTCGTGAACATACATCTTTGAAAACTCCAGTCTTAACACCAGCTGAAGTGTTTCAGCGTAGACTACGAACCAGAACGGTCACCGTACCTACTCGGTCACCCATGAAGGCTCATATAGTATCCCAGAGGTCCGAGTTATCTACATATCGACAAAGTATGATCCAAGATATTTTTTAAGCATTAGCTTGATTTATTGAAAATACAGGACTATACTGCAAATAAGTTACTCAAAAAAATAAAAAACACCACAACTATGAAAAATCAAATACAATCCTTGCTTAGCAGGGAGATGACTCGTAAAGAGTTTTTATCGACCGTCGCCACCGGTGCGTTGGTCCTTGTTGGTGGGCAATTAGCCCAAAACGCCATACTCAATCAGCCATCAAAACCTTCTGGTTACGGGTCATTTCCTTATGGCGGTGGTAAGAAAGATATTTTAAGCGGCATAGGTAGTAAATCCTCTTAGTTTGCTCCCGTTAAAATTAGACATAAGTAGCATGATAAACTATTATTTACAGTAGTATTTATTAACTATTTGAAAGTCTGAAACCAAAAAATGAGAGTTAGTCTTAGGGGTAACCCATCCTTAACAACCGAGCACTACTCGGAGTTTAGCCGCTG
>JBBSJF010000161.1:0-1362 GCA_038257495.1 Saccharimonadales bacterium (SeqCode)
ACTTTTAGGATCTCGGCCTTTAGTAAACCAAAATATAAAGCCAAATATTGCTGCTAAAGGGAATACCAGTAGCCCTAGAAAAAAGACTATATATCCAGCGAGTTTATCTATGGCATTTTGCTCGATACCCGCCGGCACCAACCCTTTTGGTAGGGCGATAACGTACGTAAGCCCCTCCTTGGGTTGTAAACTAGCTGTTGTTTCTACCTCTACAACTCCTAACGTATCTTGTACCTTACATACATTGGTATTTTTACCATATCCACCCGTAAAACATTTTGGGCTGGGCAAGGCGTTATCTGTCGATCCAGTAGGCACGTGTACCTCAGCGCGTATTTTATCAAAAGGCTGGCTAGTCCATTGGTCGCCATTTACATCCCAGTATAGCTCGTCGTATCGGTCGTACGCAGTCACTACATTAGACACTTCATAGACGATTTTATACGTATGACTTGCAGTAATAGTTTTATCTGCCCTGCCTATTTTTAACACTTCGTTGCCGTTACTCTCAGAGGTGGTATATGGCTCTTCTACGCCGTCTCGCTTTACGTCGAGTATTTTTAACCCAAGGTTACGGTTTTTATATGTTTTAGGTATTACCCGGAATATACCACGGTTATAATCTCTAAAATTTACGGTTATATCTTCGTCTACGCGCAATCTTCCACCAGGAACATCGCTATATAAATCATAACGTACGCTCATATTCGTCACGACAAAGCTATTAGTATCTGCACGAGCAGATCCTGCTAATACACTAAAAGATGCAGCTAATACCAAAAAAGCCAGCACTACACGTTTCATATAGTTAGTATACTCGTCTTCTACATACTTCGTTTTACAAAATATCTAGAAGACGGACAGGCGTGATACCTGGTGCAAAGAATGCAGCCTATTGGGTTGTCTCTCCCGTATCCACCTCCATACTACTGGTCACTTAACCTCCAGGGTCTCTCCACAAGTACAAGTAAACGTACCCGTGACATCATTGCGAACCCTGAACCTCGCGGTATCTTGTAAGCCATGCTTACCACTCGTGCAGACGACACTCTTGGTAGGTCTCGTAGTTACGTGCAAGATCTGAACCACCATGATAGACCTGTAGCGCATTTCCTACCTCTCTGTGGCAGATATCGGATATAGATTGAGAGGTGGCTCGCAGAAGCTGTCGGAACTGACCCAGACAGTGTGCATCGGTTTCCCTATGCACGTGCAAACCAACGGCGAGGCTTGCACTCCTAAATTCCTGCGAGCCACCGGTGGGGATGGTGGGATTCGAACCCACAAACAACGCGCCTAGACTAGGCAGCAGCCACACAGTACATCTGTCGATGGCTTGGTATATCGCTTTTGCGTCGCTCT
>JBBSJF010000162.1:0-1359 GCA_038257495.1 Saccharimonadales bacterium (SeqCode)
CGTAGTAACCACATGCCATAAGCCCCCAGAGCCCAGGCACTACAAGGGCTAATCCTATGCTTTTATAAAGACTCAACTGCCATAGCACAAATATATACTGAGCGAATATCGATACGCCTAAGTACCCAGTGTCTAGGCGTCTTCTATATTCCTGGAATGTTACGCCGGCAAACAAAAGTGTATTTAAAACCGCTAGTTGGTTTGAGAGATTTGTAAACAAGGCACTCGCCGAGCCGTATAAGAACAATACTAAGGCAGACCCCGACCACATGCTTCGATGATCTTCATCTGGCCAAGCATAGCTCATCCAATAATGCAGTATCCCTATAGTGGCGAGTACCAAGGGTGCTATAAGCTCACGTCTATACGGAGGCAATATAAAGATTAACCAGATGCTAGCGGCATGCTGCAGAATAATAGAAAAAACGCCTAAGCCTAAATCGCGCCGTCTGTAGCTCTCTAGAGCAAGCAGCCCAGCAGCCAATACTAGGTCTGCCAACATTACCAATTTTGTTCCATCTATGATCATCGCGCTGGATGCCCCTAGTAGAAAGGCAAAGCAGGAAGCGGCAAACCATAGATCTTTATCTTTCTGGTGGGGCCAAACTCTTGAAAGTAGATATTGAGCGATTCCTAGCACGGCAAGTAAGGTCGGAGCGATTATATCTCTGTTTGCGCCAGGCAACAGACCTATCAACCACACCGTGGCTCCTATTTGGGATATTTGAGAAACTACGAGCAAACCGCTGACGCGGCGCCTATAAGATTCGCCAAGTGTAATAGACGCAAACACGACAAACGATATGAGCATGGGCCAGACGTTGGGCGAGTCGCCCGCAAAAAAGACACATAAGGCCCCCAGCAAGCTCCCGACCATTGCGCCATTTGTATAATAAGCTCTAACTTCATGAGAAGTTCTAACATATGCTAATGCGTATTGGGCCACAGATAAAGCAACTAAAAGCATGGAGCCGTACCAAGCCTGCTTGTCGTCGGCAAAGCCAAATGAGCCACATACTACCGCCACATACTGCAAAATAATCGATACACTCCTGAAGCTAATACGTCCTTCATAACGAGCCAATATCTCTGCCACAATAGCCATAGCTATACTAGCCACCAAGCCTATGCGCCATCCCGCAAATAGTGCTGCACTGTAGCCAATAGCCAACGCGCTAAGGTAAGAATACCGATAAATAATAGCTAATGGGCTCTGTGCCACATGCCGGATTCTCTGACCAAAGAAGAAGACTGAGAGACCAAAATAAGCCATAGCGTACTGGTACGGTTGCCACTGCGGATCTTGCCAGTAAAGTGCCATGACTGCTACCCATATAAATAATAAGATTGATCCTATGC
>JBBSJF010000163.1:0-1354 GCA_038257495.1 Saccharimonadales bacterium (SeqCode)
ACGAAACCTTGAACCCAAAAGTCTTACGTGACAGAATACAAGTATTAACAACTAAGCTGCACAAAACCCAGAAGACCCAGGGTTACCATTACTAGATAAGCATAAGTGGGTAGGGTGTCAGTTTATTTTTATCTAATGCGTGAATCTTCTTGTGCTTTCTTCTGCCCTTTGCTACCATAAGCGATAAATGGTCAATTATCAAAAAACTCAAAAGAATATTATCGTTTTCCAAACAGTATTGCTCGTCATTATCACCCTTGCTCTTTTAGTAGGTATTTTCTTACTATTTAGTCGTAGTACGAACGGTGCTCCAAAACCACCCAAACAGCTCATTATTCATAATGATGATACTAACGCTGAAACTCCGGCTACCCCCGATCCCGATCCCAACAATAATAACTAATAGGAATAGTATATGCGTAACCCAAAAACTAAAACAACCACTAATAAAAGAAATACCAATACTACTACGACAAAACGTAGTAAGACAATGAAGAAGGGTCGCTCTTCTGCATCTAGTAACTTATTTGGGCGCCTATTTGGTTCTCCCCGGCTAGTCCAGCGCATGCGCCTTCTTATCGTATTATTAGTCTTTGCAAACATAGGCGTCTACTATACTTGGGCTAGTAAAGCTGAGTCCTACTCTGTACGTTTTGTCCTATTTTGTGCTACAGACGCTTGTAGCGGCGATGTTGGTCGTCTCGATGGCATAGCTCGCTATTCACAGTCGTGGTATCAAGGGAAAGTAGGCAAGACGTTTAATCTGCAAGGCACAACTAGAGTAACCGGTAACCAACGGGCGAGTTTTTATGCAGGTGGAACTGATGCTACTTACTATAGAGTCTACGACGATTTAGCCTCCAAAGGCATTATTAATAATTCTACTAAGGTAGTCGTGCAGATGGGTTTCCGCTCTATGGGTAACTGTGGGGTTGCTAGTGGTCAACTAGCCATAGGTGATCCATTCTATGGTTGTTCTAGTATCCAAGACAGCGTTCTCGCTCATGAACTAGGACACACATTATTAGCCAGTAGTAATTCTGACCATACGTCTGATGGCACTCTTATGCACGCGCCACTCGCATGTAACGGAAGAGCACTGGGCAGTTGCCAGCTTAATGGTAGTCATGCTTCACGTATCAGAAGTAATATATGGATAGACCAGGGTGGCGGCACTCCGCCTCCTCCACCACCGCCACCAGCTACTCCTATCGACCAAAAATACAACTCCCTAGGTGGTCCTGGTGGCGTTTTGGGCGCGCCAGTCTCTAACGAAGAGAACAGTTGTGGTGGTGGACGTTATCGGAATTACCAAAGCGGTGTTATTGTCTGGAGCCAGGCAACCGGCGCTAAT
>JBBSJF010000164.1:0-1333 GCA_038257495.1 Saccharimonadales bacterium (SeqCode)
ACAATACATGGGCTTCTCCCGTAATTGTTCGAACGTTCCACTTAGTCTGACAAATTCTACGTATACGGAAGTGCTGGCTGGAGAGGAAAAATTCGCCTTGCCCCCGTAAAAGAAAAAATACTTTTACTAGAAACAACTTAGTTTGATGCTACTAGCATCGAAACTAAGCAAGGTGCGGGGAATGCCACTGGCACTCCCGTTCAAATCAGTCCTCTCGCATAACAATATAAAAAGACCCTAGCACGGGATCTTCTTCTAATGGCTGCCCCTAGTGGACATACTTAGAACATTTTGCTTGGGTTGAGCTTAATAAAGGATCGAAGTTCTACTGTCTCTTAATAATGCCAACAGTTTTAGTGCGGTTGTTACCCGTTAGAGTATAACTGTCTTGTTAATCGCTAGACAAGGCGGTGGCATAAGAACGTATTATTATGGGTAGCTGATTATGGTAAAAAGCCCGGCCACTCTCAGCCTCGCAGCCGAATACTTCAGGATCAACATTGAACTTGCCATGAACGTCTGTTGGGAAGATGATTGTCACTCTAGAATCCCCGCTTGGCAGGGTTAATACGACATCACGGACACTCTTAATTGCGACTTCTGGGATGTCCGGCTGTCGTAAAGTCACTAACCCGGCGGCTGCAGTAATGTTTAGGCTACGCGACGGCTCACGTAACGCACGCTCCCTGAGTATACCAAGGTTGACCTCGCTATCTTGTGTCAGATCACGGACAGATCTAACCGGGGTGTTGCCGGCTTTGCTAAATGGCGCACCTCGGCGACATACAGGCATACTAAAATTCTGTGCTTGTACGATATCTGTGCAGCCTGTAGCTATTGCCAGAAAGCCTAGAGCTCCTATGCATGCTACACGTCGCCACGCCCTTTCAAGACTTTTTGGTACCTCTGCTATTCTCTTTCTCATGTTATATTCATTTTTAACATAATAAGTCATCATAAGTCAAATTTAGGGATTAAGGTTTTATTTCTATATCGGTTTTGTTCAACCCTAACCTCTCAATCAGAGCTTTGTGACAACTATTTCTACTTCCCGGTGCGCATGGCTAATTGACCAACCCATACCACTTATACTCATCGTCCGGCATCATCCTAGGTATTACAAAAGAGCCATCAAGGTAATCCAGACTAGGGTTAATCAGTCATTAAACCTAAGATAAATGCAAGCTGGTATAACCTGAGTCTCAAAACCCTCCACAGCTAGCATAAAAGACGCTACACTTTTCCTTGTTCACTGTCTAAAACAAACAAGGAGAAAGATATGCGTCTTTTACGTGCTCATCATATAGTAAATCTAATCGAGGTGGTAGATACC
>JBBSJF010000165.1:0-1330 GCA_038257495.1 Saccharimonadales bacterium (SeqCode)
AGCAATTCGAAATGCGCGTACATAAGCGCCTTATAGATGTATTAGAGCCTACTCCAAAGACGATCGATTCGCTTATGAACCTTTCTTTGCCTGCAGGTTGCGACGCCGAAATCAAGATGTAGTGTCAATGAAGTTTAAACTTCCATTACTATCGGGAGTACTCGGTGTCTTATTGTTATGGGTAGGGGTCTCAATAGGTGCATATAGATCGGGGCTAAGTCTTACAGACAGTCGACCACTGAGCTATATTGGCGTGTCTACAGAATCAGCGCTGCTCTTTAATGCTGCATTGTTGGTATCTGCAGTTCTGTTTAGTGTGTATGGTATATTCCTTTACAAATGGTTTAAATTATCTAGATTCTTCCTAACGATCTTTTTGATAGGACAGTTTTCACAAGTTGTTGCAGCTATTATCCC
The DNA here is from genome assembly GCA_038257495.1 of Saccharimonadales bacterium (SeqCode). Taxonomy (GTDB): domain Bacteria; phylum Patescibacteriota; class Saccharimonadia; order Saccharimonadales; family JBBSJF01; genus JBBSJF01. The sequence goes on from JBBSJF010000165.1 coordinate 418, forward strand.
GTATGGTGGTACGTATAAAATAATACATACCTATGCTGCTTTTACGCTCGCTGGTTGCATTCCCCTCTATATATTGCTATTTGTTTTATCAAAAAACCTTAAAAGTTTTAAACGCACTGCCAAGACGTTATTTATAGCTGAAGTAGTCTGCTTTATCATAGGCATAGGTACTTTTGTGTTTATTAAAAAAGTATCACCCCTCGCAGAGATATTGCCCGCACTCCCATTCCATGCCTGGATCGTGCTGAGCACTATCTACATATATAAGAGAAGATAAGTAGGTAACTCGGTAGGTCATGTAGCAGGTAAATACTTGCTTAACTTAATAATTGATATCAAACTTATGGAGTGGAACGAATATCATGCGAGAATTGCGTCGGAGCTTGTTGTAAAGGACCATTACTAATGGATCTTATGGCTGAAGAAGCAGAATCTATGCGCTCTGCTGGTACTAACTTACTTTCTGTTGAGGAGCCTACTGACCATAATCGTGTAGATGCTATATATCCTGCAAGTTTCCAGATAAATCCAGAAACAGAAACGATTCAGTGGCTCGTTGAAAAAGGTAGAGAATGCGAGCCTTTAGCTGCAGGGGTGGGACGATATATGCTTATTGGTGCCTGTGGTCATTTGGCAAAAACGGATGATGGCTGGGAATACTGCGGTAACTATACCGATAGGCCAAGGGTATGCAAGCGGTTTGAAGAGCGTGGGGCAAAATGTGTACTTTTGAGAAAACGAGCCGGACTGAGTTAAGAATATAAAATCCATGTATGAAAAATAAAAATCCCCGTGGCAGAGACCACGGGGTATTCCGGAGCAGCTGCACCAATCACCAGATGGTGAGCTGTAGGTCGTTGGTGTTCTTTCCTTGGTTTTTGATGTAGATTTTTACGACAGCCCAATTACCACC
>JBBSJF010000166.1:0-1327 GCA_038257495.1 Saccharimonadales bacterium (SeqCode)
ATCTTCCTGCCGATGAGCTTCATCGAAGCCCAGTACAGGAACAGGGTTACGCCCGCAGGCAAGAAACCCCACAATGGTTCGATGCCGTACTGCCACTGCCCGAGAAACCCGATACCCAGGCTCAGTAGTAGTAATACAAGCCAATCGACGGTGACAGGACCATACGTGTCTGCGTTGACAAAACCTGCCTTCGTCTTGTACGGCTTGCGTACATCAAGGTACTGGGCGTGTAGGCTGCGACGTGACTGTTCTTGCACGAGAGGTACTCCTTCAATTGGGGGACAAGGATGCTTTTATTGAACCACATAATACTCATTAAACCATGAGCGTATACAGTATATTTTATCTTACTATTGCCCAATGGTCAGAGCCTAAGGGTCGTATACGGCCTTGTATTTCTAGCATGGTCATTGTTTGTAGATAGTCTGAAGGCTCTAGGCCGCATTTATATTGCAGGTGCGTGCCTTCTGAGATTCCACTTTTTAAGAGTTTTAGTATGCTCAGCTCCTCTTCGGATTGGGCTATAAGCTCCGTTTGAGCGTTTATAGGTTCTAAACCAAGCGCATCGATGATATCTTGTGTGCTCGTTACAGGCGTTGCGCCAACTTTTAGGAGGTTATTAGTACCTGCGCTGAGACTTGAAGTAATATTACCGGGCACCACGAGCACTTGCCTGCCTAAATCTAGTGCGAAACGAGCTGTATGTAGGCTGCCGCTAGCCATGGCAGCTTCGGGTATAAGTATTGCATCCGCTAAAGCCGCAATAATCCTGTTGCGTGCTATAAAGTGATACTTTCTAACTGATGCTCCATTCTCATATTCACTTACTAAGGCCCCACCTTGTTCTAATATACTTCCAGCCAGCTGTCTATGGCGTACGGGATAGATTTGCTCGATAGGACTAGGCAATACGGCTATGGTCGGTGTGCGGCTCACAATGGCGGCTCTATGGGCTATGCTGTCTGCTCCGAGTGCTAAACCACTTATAATAACAACTCCACAAGGTGCTAACTCCGATACAAACTTTTCGATACAAGCTTTGCCGTAAGTACTAAACTTACGGCTGCCGACTATTGCTAGACGAGGCATGTGATTAAAGTGGTTCCAGTCGCTACCCTTCCAGTATAACTGCTTGGGAGGATCATGAAGATGCTCCAGTACTTCTGGGTAGCCCGCCCTGCCCTTATCGAGTGTGATAATAACCATAAACTTTTTTAGCTCTATTAACAATTATGTTAAAAAGTATTGACATAAAGTAACATATTTGCTAAAATAGCAAATGTTATCCTAAGTTTAACTTGGGATTTATGTACCTTATACCCCCAAT
>JBBSJF010000167.1:0-1319 GCA_038257495.1 Saccharimonadales bacterium (SeqCode)
GCCACGTACTCCATACGCCGCAATCAGAAGGTCATTATTATTTACCGGCGTGACCGCTGCGGCTGTCACAGTTGTGTCGCTTGATCCAGTACTGGCGTTCGTAACTGATACGTCTACCGGGTTAGCCGCATCTGCCCCAGCGATAGCAATGACACTGACGGCAAATTTATCATTACCTGTTTGGCTGACAGTATAAGAGGTGGGCTCGCTAGACGTAGCGGTCCTCCGGAGACTTTCCAGCTTAAGGCTACCAAGGGCAGAGACATCCGACCGTATTACGGTCCACCCCCCTGATGGAGTAACAGAAAAAGTACCTGTCCCATTAGTAACTATACTCATAACTAACACGTCGCCTTCAATAACACCAGTTGGAGCATTAATGGTGATCGAATTTACGGCGAGTAAACCACTGTTAACCGATGAATAACTAGGTCTGAGCGTAATTGCTGCAGATACCTTTTCAAATCCAAACATGTTGGGGCCAATGGACCACCAGAGAAGCACTAGACAAACTAACAGCGTAAGCTTTTTTACTCGCATGCTGGCAGTTTTTTTCTTGAGTATATACAAGGCTTCAGTCACAAATCACTTCCTAAACACGTTTACGGTTATTTTACCATGCTCAGGCAGTTTGCCAGTAGTATTAAATGCTAAATATAAATGGGTCGTTTAAGATTTTTTTAGCATAATTTATGCGGCGCTTTCGGTGCGGGCGGGGGTTTGTGGCAGCCTGATTTCTAGCAACAACCTCAGGTATGACCAAAATATCAGTAGCCCTCCCCCTATAGACGGAGCTTTGCCTTGCCTGTTTGATGTGTTGGTTAGTATCGTTTTTCATGAGTCTACCCCGTTAGAGATCAAAAAACGTTTTAATCTATTCTTGAAATAGCGTTTACCCATCCCTGTTTTTAGGTACTTCTCGCGTGCCCGTGCATCATACTCATTCAGGCATGCTTCGTAGTAAACCAGCGTAAAAGGGGTGCGATGTTTGGTCGAGAATACGGCTCCCGCATTATGCTGCTTAAACCGTTTTTGTAAATCAGCTGTATAGCCCGTATAAAATCGGTTGTCTTTTTTGCTTTGGAGTAGGTAAGTGTAATACATAATTTTTATCTCTAACGGGGCTAGAAGTTACTCAAGTAATCAAATCTTATTGCGCCTGCCCGCGAGAACGTACCATTGGTTGCGCTCATGCGGACGCGCAGTGTTACGTAATCTCCGGGGGCTGGTTTATTTGCCCCGGTACATGACGATCCTAAGTCGTAGGCAGTTTCGTTCCATGACCCAGACCCGGTAGTGATGGATGTATTGCCAGCGCC
>JBBSJF010000168.1:0-1300 GCA_038257495.1 Saccharimonadales bacterium (SeqCode)
ATTAATAAGGCATGCCGATAGTATAAGAGTTATTACCAGAAAAGGAGCCGAAAAGTATTCGGCAAGACCATTCAAGATTAAGCACTTCGACCAAGCGTAGCAGGGGCAAGGGTGCTATTATAGGATTATGAGATCAAAACCAAAAAAGCCCGAACGCGTATATGCCTTTATAGATAGCCAGAATCTTAACGTTAGTGTACAAAAATTTGGCTGGAAGATGGATTGGCGGAAACTACGCAAGCATTTGACGGAAAAATATGGGGTCACTAACGCCTATATGTTTATCGGTTATGTGCCAGAATTCGAAGACATGTACCAACAGCTGCACGAAACGGGGTACCTAATTGTACTAAAGCCCACATACGACATGACCCGCATGCGACCCGAGGAAACAGTAGAAGATAAACCAGGTACGGAACCAGAAGAAAAAAAGCCTGTAAAAGGCAATATAGATGCAGATCTTGTGCTGTGGGCTATGAAAGAGATGAAGAATTATGACAAAGCCATCTTAGTATCGGGTGACGGAGACTTTTATAGTCTAATAGAATATCTGGACACACAGAATAAGCTTTTGAAAATATTAACTCCTACGGGGCATTATTCAAGATTATTTAATAAGTACGAAAAATACATAGAGCAATTAGACAAATCCCGCAGAGAACTTGGGCATCATAGCTTTAAGTCTAAGAAGAAAACTAATAAAGTTCAGTAGTTATTTTTGTCGAACAATTGTATTTACCCCGTCGCATAGGGATACTGTGTTACACATTCGCAGAGCGGTATATGCATCCCATAAATTATTGGCATCTTCTGCCACTACCCCCATATCTTTAGCGGGGAAGGGGATAAAACTACCTCGGGCAAGTTTGCCATACAATTGTATAGATTCATTTTTTACACACAATACCGTCCCATAATCGGGTATTTCCCATGAATGCTGGTGCTGCTCTTTGTAAAGCGTTGCTTTGCTTGTATTGAGCCACCGGCTTGTGTTGGGTATAGCAATATCTAGGAGTGCCATGGTATGTCCATCGGGGAAATTGTATTCGCCTGGCGTCGCCTGTCGGAGTTTATTAACGGATACCACCGTGCACGCTGAACCAGCTATATCGGGCTGATTGGTAATTAGTATAGAATATTGAGCCTCATGACCGTAAGATCTATAAAAACTCACGCCACCGTTAATAGCTAGTTGTGGCTCTAGGTCCGCAAGTGCGGATCTAACGTTGCCGAGTATAATATTTCTATGTGGTGGAACACAGAGCACCACGGCTTTAGCCGTGGGTGAATGAACCTTTTC
>JBBSJF010000169.1:0-1296 GCA_038257495.1 Saccharimonadales bacterium (SeqCode)
ATACTGCCAGGTCAAACGTTTTTACCAGCAGTGGCAAAGGAATGTATAGATGAATGCCACCGCTCCAGCTACTGCGAATTAGGAGCGTTCTAGTGATGCCGATGGTTTCAAGTGCGGCCTGCATTCGGGCGATCGCACTCGCATCCTGATTCGGGTGGTAGGGGCTACTGATGTCAACGTCGATCAGGGCATAGACAGTATCGTGCCCCGGTCGCACGCCGATGAGTCGCGCCGCGTCCTGCCACTCTCGCCACAGAACACGACTTTTTAAGGGATAGCGTTGCTGGGTATACCATTTCGGCTTTGATGCATCTTCTGGCGCATCGGCATAAATCGAGCACCACAGGTACCGACCGAAAATTTCGCACAGACGTTGCCCCTGCGGGTCAGCTGGCAGCGGATTTTGAGATTCTTTGAGGGCGAGCGGTACTATCATCGTGCTCTGCTTTCTGGACATTGGCTCTATCTCGTAACGTGGATAGAGAGCCGTAAAAAATTTGCAGCAAAAGCTGACATGCTGCTAAAATGAACATACGACTCTGAAGCTCTGAAGAAAAGGGATTCTTAAGGGCGTAACCTAATCATTGCCTGGCAGCGTGAATTAGGATTTAAGTTAATAAGACAGCAAAGACCCTGGTTGTTTCCGCAGCTTGGGTCTTGTTTTTTAAGGGATCATAACGGTATTTCCTCTGTCGAAACATACTAAATTCATAAAATTATATAACTTCAGCCTAAAAAAACTAAAATAAATATACCTTCCATATAAAATTATACAGATCATCTGTACATTGGCTAGCTGAATGTTGCTGTGCCTCGTAAATATAGGCGCGACTATCCTCATCCTCATATATATAAGGTGCTCAGCTAGCCTGGACTGGCAAATGCAACCATGCAATCCAGCTCCCAGGGCATAGAGTAGTGCATATGTTTTCAAACAGAGGTTAGCACTAAGGTGCAGGGTATTCAAGCGCTCAAAAATCTTAATACGTCAAAGCTATAGACCAAAAATACGTCAAAGCTACAGGTAAATTCATACGCCAAAGCTACAGGCAATTCCTAATAAATACGCCAAAGCTACAGGCCAATTTCCCACTTCTTTTTGGAAAGCCTGTAGTTTCTGATACCTGTAGGAAAATAAATACGTTAAAGCTACAGGCAAGTTCATACGCCAAAGCTACAGCCCTCGGTTCGCTAACGCTATCAGTAGCGTTTTTCATCTTCAAGCGATCTATCTATAGCGTATAACTATCTATTATACCGCTATCCATAGTAGGTACTTGAGAAACCAGGCACTAC
>JBBSJF010000170.1:0-1284 GCA_038257495.1 Saccharimonadales bacterium (SeqCode)
ACGATGTTAGGTAATACTTTGCTGTTGACCTTAAGAGTGATGTTACCGCTACCATCGACTGTTACGTTATCCTCGCCATAAAGCGTGGTAAGTACGTCCTCGTTAGTCTCGATAAGGTTGGTAGTAAACATTTCACCGAATGTAGTTTGACCGACCAAGACTTGGTCGCCACCCCACGCGTTGATAGTTTCGGTGTCGGTCTCGACACCATTTACTAAACCGTCCTCAGATACATAACCGAGGTTCTTAAATGCCGCGTCAAGCGAGCTAGTCGCGTTAGTTGGCAGGGTTGTACCGGCTGGGGCTACAAAAACCGCGCCAGTGGCTTTAGGTTTACCGAATGAGACGTTCTTGGCGTTATTTGCCATAATATTAATTCCTTGTCTATCTAGTCGGCACAACAACGCGCTAGGCGAAGCTCTGTCTTATATTGAGATTATACCATAAGTATTTATATTACTAGCGGTCTGATTTGAGCTTACCAGCGCCCGGTCTAAAGTATAAGAAGCATAGTAGTAAGCCGATAATTACGTCTTTTACCGCGTTATTCATAGCGTAACTCGCGCCTATGATGTTTGGGCTAGTGGATCGCCCGGCGTATGTCTCGCCAAAAGCGACTATCGAGTCCAAGAGTACAGGTATAATCTGACCCACTAATAATACAACTGTCAGTATTAAGACAGTGTATCGAACGGCTGGGTAATCAGTTTTGAGCGTTCTGAGGTTTACGATTTGGCGGTATAGTACCGCGCTAATTAAGATGACCGCTATTACTCTCAGACCGAGTAATATCGCCGCGAGCGTCTGAGCGTCAACATTTATGGTAGTGTCAAGCATTATTTTTGATGTCCTATTACATGGGCGAGCTGAAATACTATATTATTTTGTTTCAGCACTACGTTTAGTTTATCAACTTTTGCTCGATTTTTACGTATCTCGGTTATGTTTTTTTGGTGAGTCAAACTAGCTTCACGCTCAAGCTCGTCAAGTCGTTGCTTGTCTTTTTTGGATCTCCATAACCTTATCATTTCTCGCCTCTTACAATCTGTATTTTATCAACTAATTGCTGAGTAGACTGTGAAAATGATTGCAAGGTACTGTTTAACTCTTTTTGAGTCTCAAGCCCCTCTAGTCGGCGAGCCTCTTGGACATTAAATAACTTATCCACAAGGTCGTTAATACGGCGGTTCTGATATACGACAACCATACCCAGCGCGAACATAATTATGCCGGGCAAGCCATAAGCCGATAGTAACGAGCCGAAGTCCATATTAGTAACTGTAA
>JBBSJF010000171.1:0-1253 GCA_038257495.1 Saccharimonadales bacterium (SeqCode)
ATATATAGTTTTGTTCTGTACACCCATTAAATCAGCGCCGCGTAGGCTAGCGTCGCGTAGGTTAGCGCCGCCTAAATTAGCGTCGCGTAGGTCGGCGCCGCCTAAATCAAGCAAAACTTTCCCTGTAATTTTATGTAATATTTTCATTGTGCACCCCTTTTGCTTTTCGCTTTATGTTTACATATCTTAAGTTTGTCGTGCAACATACGACATAATATAGTTTTAACAGCTTTATTGTGATATTTAATTGTTGCTGCTAGTGCGCATACAGCGCTCACAGTGAGTATTGTAGCTATGATTATCAGTGCAACACTAGGGCCACTAACTATTAAGTCTCTAATACACCAAGCCGCATCTGTTGCTATTGTTATAACTGTCACGATTGAGAGCACTTCTACCAAGTCTTTCAGTGCTTCACTGTGTGCTGCTGATTTAATGCTCATAATACACGCCCCGTGGGGGTATGTGTAATCCCCTCGCTATAATCTGCTAGTTTTACGGACAATGCCCCTAGACAAACTACTATTGTTACTAGTACGAGTATTGCCACTCCTGATATAAGTGCTAATCCTTTGTTGGTCATGTTCGCTGCTCCTACATTGTCTTCTTACTGTAAGTATAGTACTATAATAATACACTGCAAGGCTTATAAGTGTAAAGGATATGTAAAGAATTCAGCCCTACAGTATAACGTATACACACCATTTAGCAGCTTATAAACGTTACCTCCAAGGTACATGTAGTCCGTGTCACTCATGTCCGTACCCCCCATCACTCTCGTCAACATCTACTCCCTGTTCGTCAGTATTAAAATCACTACTAAGATATGTTTTTACGCGGAATCCAGCATCTCTAACACTAAGAAGATATGGGTAATATTTCATATCTCTTCTAAGTGCTGTTCTAGCTTCTTTTCTAGTATCATACCCATGTGTACTAGCGTCGATAAATTTGTTATCGTATGTGCGGTAGGCTACTGCTACGTATGTTTTCATAGTTATACCCCTTAAGTGTCATTATTGAGTGGCTCAGGATGAGTACGAGTTGCACGTATCCCAGCTTTAGGCTGGTTTTCTGCCATCGGGTTTTCAGCGTTACCGCATATTCATCCCTTCGTTGCCTGAGCCACATAATAATGACACTTGCTTGGAAAGAGTTTTTTCAGTTTCTGGCTTTTGTGAGCATGTGCCCTTCGTTGCCTTATCTCTTTCCTTAATAAGTGGTTTGGTTGCTAGGTTTGGGGTTTTGCCTTC
>JBBSJF010000172.1:0-1241 GCA_038257495.1 Saccharimonadales bacterium (SeqCode)
AGCTTATCGCAGCTTACCACGTCCTTCATCGCCTCATAGACCCTAGGCATCCACCATACGCCCTTATTTGCTTTAAAAAAGTTTATAGTGTATTGGTCTCGTATCATAAGTTAATACAAAACCGTCCACTTGCTATTTAGCTAGCAGCAGTCAGCTTTCAGGTATCAGCCCTCAGCTTTCAGCTTCTAATTCAATAACGTTTACTAATTACTCTACTATTACAACTTATTTTCCCAATATGTCAAAGAACTTAGCCCCCTAAATCCCCCGAAGGGGGACTTGAAAGGACCTCTGTAGATGGTTAGGCTGCGAACCTGTAGACCTTTCGTCTGCATCTTAAATTGTATGGTTGCTTTTTGGTAGCCGACAATTGTAATGCTTTTCAACTTCCGTTGCGTCGCACTCTTGTACTTTTTGTACCTTATTGAACCTGTAAAGAACTGTTTAGCTTTTTGCGTTCAGCTTTTTGCTTTGCGCCATTAGATTTTAAAAGTGGAGGATATCGGAGTCGAACCGATGACCCTCTGCGTGCAAGGCAGATGCTCTAGCCAACTGAGCTAACCCCCCATTTAAAAGGAACCAGCTAATTGGCAACTAGCCAATTGCCTAATACAAACTTTTTTTAAAGAACTTATTTTTGTTACCGAACCGATGACTACTCCCGACCAAGGTCGGGATGCTCTAGCCAACTGAGCTAACCCCCCGAGGAAGTTATAAGTTTTAAGTTGTAGGTTATAAGTTAGAAGCCTATTGAACTTAAAACTTATCACTTAATACTTACTACTATTATCCGTAGACCCGAGCAGATTTGAACTGCTGACCCCTACATTATCAGTGTAGTGCTCTAACCAGGCTGAGCTACGGATCTATGCCTGTAGCCCGTCATCTGTATTAGATTAATGGGTTACTATACTTAACTGGAAAGAACTTATTTGTTGTTAGTGTTGCTCCAAACTGCTGTGCCGTACAAGAGTGCGACGCAACGATGTATCATTATTATACATCTGTCTGGCTCATAAAAAAAGATATAAGTATTAAGATGTTAGCTATTAGTAGTAAGAAAAAGCCGTTCTACTAATACCTGATACCTGACCACTGATACCTTTGTATTTTGAAAGAAAGAGAAAGTAACAGCTTTACAAAATAAAACAAGACGCTCTAAAAAGGAGGTATTCCAGCCGCACCTTCCGATACGGCTACCTTGTTACGACTTAGCCCCAGTTACTAGTTTTACCCTAGGC
>JBBSJF010000173.1:0-1228 GCA_038257495.1 Saccharimonadales bacterium (SeqCode)
CATCGGGCATGGCAAGCGGTATGTACCTGATATATACCTACGAGCAAGGAAAGCCGGCAGGCGTGCTGAAACTGATCGTAACCAGGTAATATTTTTGGTTTAGTTTACTAAAAGATAGCCGCTGCTTCAGCGGCTATCTTTTACTTTTTTACAATGTGCAGCTAACGGACAAGCGCTTATCTACGTCCTGTAAATAAGGCAACCAATTTCAACCATTAACAACTACCCCAATGAAAAACAAACTTTTACTAATACTATTAATATTGACCTGCACCAACTCCTACAGCCAAAGCTGGCAGTGGGTAAAATCAGGCGGAAGCGCTACCTCCGGAGCTTCTGACGACGACAGAGCCTACAGCGTTTCACTAGACTCTTTAGGCAATAGCTATGTTACAGGCAAAATCTATACCTCTCCAAACTTCGGCTCCGGCTCTACTACCGGCTATGGCGGCTACGATTTCTTTGTAGCTAAATACGACTGCGAGGGCACTCAGCAGTGGCTGAAAATACAGGGAGGAAGTAATAACGACCAGGCAAGATGTATAAAGACCGATGCACAGGGTAACTCTTATGTTTTCGCTTACGTGGCCAGCACAATTGCTACTTTCGGTACTATACAATATACAATGCCCCAACAAAGCAGCTTTGCTCTTGCTAAGTACGATACCGTAGGCGATTTGCAATGGGTAAAGCTTGGAGTCAGTGGAGTGTCGGGCCCATACGGCTATGAAGTCATGCACCTTGACCAACAAGGAAATATTGTAGTTACCTCCCGTACAAATTATGCAGTAGACTTCCATGGCCATTCATTAGACTGGGGCAACTTTATAGCTAAGTATACCCCCGCAGGTGACCTGCTTTGGGCTAAAAGCGCTGATTCTATTTATTATAGTATGCCTAATGTAACTTCTATTACTACAGATGAACAGAATAATATTTACATGGGGGGCTCCTTTACTGATACGGTAATTATAGGAGGAACGAAGTATCATTCTGCGGGGCAATACTACAGCTTATTCTTAACCAAGTACGACGCTACAGGTAACCTGCTTTGGGTAAAAACTGGCCAATCAACAGGAGGCGATCATATATCCGGTATCAAGGTAGATAAAATAGGAAATATACATATTTGCGGGGTGTTTATCAACCCTGGCATATTCGGTCAGAATACACTTATCAATACCGGAAATACGATCCAAGCTACTATTTTCACAGCTAAGATGGACAG
>JBBSJF010000174.1:0-1225 GCA_038257495.1 Saccharimonadales bacterium (SeqCode)
ATAGTTTACATTTGCCATACCGTCATGGCTGTAGTTGGCGAGTATTGTTTTATTCTTAGTCCATTCGTCTTTTAGGTAACTAAAGTTAGACAATACTGTCTTGTCGCGCGGATCCTGAAACCACTGCCAATCTAGAGCAATACGCCAAGGTATTCTAATGGCATCAAAGCTAAAATTAGTTGTTAAGTTTGCGTTATCGGATGCACTCATAGCGCCTGTTTTTCGGTCTATAGTAATCCAATCCGGTGGTAATCCTGATGTCTTGCTTTTGTCTAATGCACTACTGCTAACAGCGTTTAAAATGTCGTATGAATTATCGGCCAAACTGAGCCACGCATGTTTTTTATCAACAGCAGCGAAAATTTTATACGCATAGGGCGAGAAGTACGATGGGTTAACTATAATTTTGTCAGGATTATTCCGTTCTAAATCGTTTGCCGCAAGAACGGGTTTAGAGTTAATTATTACGACCTCTTTTTCCCATATGGCTGATATTATTGGTAAGGCATCATATAAATATTTATCTTCTTTCCAGCGTGAGTATGCCATAAGCAGGCTTAAGGCTACGTCAGAGTCACCGTCGGTGGCTGTATTCTGTCCTCCTATAGATTCTTGGACACCATATTTTCCGTTGGGTAACTCGCCAAACTTCCAAGACAACAGACTATCATCGCGTTGTAGATTATCTTTGGTCCACTGCCAGCTTTCGTCAAAGGTTTTTTGGTCGTCAACCCATACGGCTCGCAGCATAGTATAGCTTTGGCCTTCAGATGTAGAAATATTATTCTGTTGTTTATCTAGTGTTCGGTTACTGCCAGGTTCTATGTAGGAATTTTTGTAATCGTTCCATAGCTCGAGCAACATTTGATTATTAGCATAAATAACCGGTACATCTTTTTTAGGACTATTAATATAATAATATGAAGCAAAGGCGCCACTCCCAAGAAACAGTAGAAAAACTATCGAGATTAAAACGTTTCGTTGGAAACTGCGCATAGTTTAATCTCTGATAACTTTTCTGGGTACTTTTAATTGTTTGATGGTTAATGTAGCTACTAGTATAGAAGTCGCTAGAACGGCAGCGCTACCTAGGGCTAGCAGTAAGTTGTTCGTAAAGCGTCGAGGAGCTGGTGTATCGTAGGTAGCGAGACTCGCTACTCCAGAATTATTCTTATATGTCGGGGTAATAGATGTTGGCTTAATGTTCGTTTGAGCAGTATCGGGG
>JBBSJF010000175.1:0-1224 GCA_038257495.1 Saccharimonadales bacterium (SeqCode)
ATACCGAAAAATATATCCTGACCCTTAGAGTTCGTATCGACATCTGGCCACAAACTAAAAAGCAGTGCAACGATGAACAAACCTACGACAAGCTGCCAATTAGAAAGCAAACCTGCTGTTTGAGCTAATATTGGCAGTGGGGCTAGCGCAAGAATCCCCGTGTATACTGCACATAACCCCGCTCCCCCTATTAAATGCCCTTTATATCCCGCCATATAGTTACAGTATATATGAGACCTGCGGGGATATTATTATTTATTTTCTAATTTTTCAATCTGAGGATGGTCTAACCCATAGTGATGGGCAATTTCATGCCATAGGGTATGCTTGACGTTCTTTTTGAACTCTACCATGGAGCGAGATGCATGCAATAATGGCAGCTTAAAAAGAGTAATCTTGTCTGGCAGCACCATATTATACCCAGCACCTCTAGCTATAAGCGGAATACCTTCATATAGCCCAAACAAAGTCTGACTACTCCGCAATTTGAGCTTCTCGCGCTGCAAAGCAGACGGCTCATCGTCAAAAGTTATTGCTACATTATTAAGATTTTTTATTTGCTCTTCGGGTAATTCAGCCATCGAAGCATTTATAACTTCTTCAAATAATTCGTCTGTTATATCCATTACATACCAAGTTAAGCATAGTAACTATACTTTGTATAGTCTATTTTTGACGTTTGCGGTTGGTGGGATCGAGTTCTCGCTTGCGGATTCGCAAGCTCTTTGGTGTTACTTCTACGAGCTCGTCATTTTCTATAAAGTCTAAGCATTGCTCGAGGCTAAAAACAATAGGCGGAGTTAGTTGCACTACACCGTCGGTACCACTACTGCGCATATTTGTTAATTGTTTTGCTTTACACACATTGATCTCCATATCGTCGCCACGTGAGTTCATACCGATTATTTGCCCAGCATAAACTTTGATACCTGGACCAATAAAACATGTGCCGCGTGCCTCTACGTTTTGCAAAGAATACGCCGTTGTGTTGCCCGCTTCATAGGATATAAGCGCGCCATTTCGCAACTGCTGAAGCGGCGTGCCGATAGGCTGGTAGCCAACCATCAGGCTATGCATTATAACCGTGCCTTTCGTATTAGTAAGCAAAATCCCTTTTGCTCCAAGCAATGCACGTGTAGGAAGCTCATATATAAGCTTAGTGCCGCCCTTAGAGCTGGCAGTTTGTTCTTTTAGTGTAGCTCGCCTCGAGCCTAGCTCCATCTG
>JBBSJF010000176.1:0-1216 GCA_038257495.1 Saccharimonadales bacterium (SeqCode)
AAACCACGACCAGGGTTATACGGCGCAGACCATGTGTCTTCTACAGTTTTACAAGGAATTTTTACAGATTTTGCACGACCATATACTTTTAGATCCGGCATACCCTTTGATTCTAATACAGCATCAGCTTCAGCGGACATAACTAGTCCTCTGTGTTGATGCCATAGCGCCCCTAGAACTCCAATAGCGGCTATCGCGCTGCACCCTATAACAGCAGCACGTCTCTTAGGGCTATATTTACGTTCTTTCTCTACCTTTACTTTTTTCTCTTTTTTACGCCCTTTTCTGTCTTCGGCATCATCTCTTATGCGTGTATCCTCTGTGCCATAATCAACTTTTATTCCACCTTCATCAGTAGTAGTAGTTTGTCCTTGTTCGCCATTCATAAGTATCTCCCAGAATCTTACATTGTTTCTAAAGTATATTGTGCTCTTCTCTATTAAGCATGTCAAGACATCTACGTGCATTAGGTGCAATATTATTTCTTGTAGATACCCCAATTATTACCTAAATTATTAGTTGACTGTGAATTAAACTTGTGTTAATATAGACGCATTGTATTAGTGAATCCGGGTTAGTTAGAGAAGTTACTCGATTTCACCTCAAGCAATCGAAGTAACTATATAACTACAAAGGATTCTTTTTTTATGTTTTATACCAACAAAAGCCAACGCGCCTCCCATGGTCGTTCTAGTTTTAATCGTTCTCCTCGCCCGTCTTTTTGCGGCAATTGCCGTAAAGGACCAAAAAAGGATAATATTCATCCTTCTAGATTCGTAAAAGCAGCTATCCCCGTGATAGAAGTAGTGGCCTATGTGCCTACTAACACTTTCGAAGATTTCGACCTGCACCTTACGCTCAAGGACAACATCGCTATACGCGAATTTATCAATCCTTCGCCAATTCAAGACCAGGCTATACCAGTAGGACTTAGTGGAAAAGACATAATTGGCGTAGCTGCAACTGGCTCGGGTAAAACTATTGCTTTTGCCGTACCAGCACTTAACCGTCTGCTAAATGATCCTGAGTCCAAAGTTCTGATTATGGCACCTACACGTGAACTTGCCGTACAGATAGAGGAAGAATGCCGTATGCTTGCTAAGCGAAGTGGGCTTAACGGTGCCGTACTTATTGGTGGCACCCCCATGGGTCCTCAGCTCCGGGACCTATCCTGTAAACCACGTATTGTTATAGGTACACCAGGACGTATCAAAGA
>JBBSJF010000177.1:0-1210 GCA_038257495.1 Saccharimonadales bacterium (SeqCode)
GCAACGGTAGTTACAGGAAGCTGTCTCTTATTTACTATAGGCACGTTGGGTTTTTCTTCCACTACTTTAAATCTCCTAAAATCTATTTCTTATAGTACCAACTGATAAGACCATCTCTATAAGTACTATTGAAACGGTAGCGCTCATGACAAATAATATTTGCCGTCTAATGACAGTAGTTAGCCTATCATGATGATCAAGATAATATAATCCTCCAAGCCCGAAGCTTAACACTACTAATATGAGAGCTGGCTGAGAAACTACACTATAATAAATCTGCCAATGACCCGTCAGCCAAGCTAGAGAACTCGCAAAATACGCCCATACAAGGCTTAGGTGTCGGGAGTGCGGTTCTTCAAAACTTGTAAAGAAATGTCTGGCGCTGTAGTAGCACACCACTGCATGCAACAGTATGAGTACCCATATAGGAGCTCCCGGAAAAACGGTGTAAACCGCCGACAATCCTACTGTTTGTGCTATGAGTGCCTGGGCAGACACCCAGAATATAGATGAACGTGATTTGATAATAAGAAGCCACACAGCATACAGCCCTACCCATAGTATTTCGATAGCGGTAACCTTAGCATATTGCATAAAGAATATTATGGATAAACCGACGAATATATCCGCAGCATTACCGCGGATATTCGCTATCCAATACCGTTTACGAACCGCAAACATACGCCATTTACTAATAAAAAGTAAGCCTACTGATATAAAGACAAAACCCCCGTACCCAAATACTTTACCGTAGTGAACGGGTAAAAACAGAACTATCGGCAAAAGCATCAGCAACACGAAATGTATCACATGCGCGTACCCATGTTTGGGTTTAAAATTTGGCTTTATTCTAGCGGTTAGTTGTTTCATTTTTTCCTAGTATGATTATAAAATCTGCGCCCGGTTGGGTAATGGAACTATCCGGTAGCGTAGATGTGGCGGTGAGTTTTATACGGGTTTCTAAATACTTTCGAGTATATTTTTGATCCGCAGTACCAATGTCTACCATAACAGTTTTAGCATAATCTTCGGTAGGCGCACTTCCTACAAAAGTAACATTATATCCATACGAACGGAGTTCTTCGGCTTTTGTTGTTGCAAGACCAGCGACACTAGTACCATTTAAGACGACTACATTAGCATTTTCTTGCTTAATATACGGGTCCCTAAGTTGATTGCGTACAAAGCCTTGAATCTCTTTGTATTTCCC
>JBBSJF010000178.1:0-1199 GCA_038257495.1 Saccharimonadales bacterium (SeqCode)
GAGACAAGAAAGATATAGCAATCTCATAACCAATTGTGCGGTTAATGCCGAACTGCCCAGAATAGTAGCCATAATTACACATCTATTGGTCAAAGTAACTAACTTCGGCTAGAAGCTTATGAGCTACCACGGTCAGGTATTTTATCCTTTAATGGACCACTTGCAAAAGTCAGGGAGTACATAAAAGATCAAAATTATAGAGACCAGCGAGTAGGTTAAGCCTTAAGCCAAAACGCTTTCTTCTGTGACGATAAACTTCTTTTAGAATACGAAAAACCTTAAGCCTGCGGATGACGTGTTCTATAAGTAGACGGGCACGAGCACGCTCGCGATTTTCTTCTCGCTGTGCATCTGATAATTTTCTTCCTGGTAACTTTTTGTGCGGTAATACGGTATTTTTATGGGTTTTGGTTATGCCTTGATACCCTCTATCAGCACGCAAGAGAGTCTCGGGGTGAATACGCACTTTAGAGCTTCTTAGCAGCGCTAAGTCATGCATTACTCCGGCACCAGTAGCAGTACATAAGATCTGGTGGGTAACTGCATTGACGATCACTTGGCTTTTGAGGGTGTGCCTTTTTTTCTTGCCACTGTAGTAGCGGTGCTGTTTTTTTTCGGCTGCTCTATAGGTGTTTCACTAACATCTACTACCACAACAGAAAACACCGTATCTTCGTGTAGTACACGTTTTGATGGCAAACTGAACTTGCCACTTTTGACCAAGATGTCTTCTACTCGTGTTACCGTGCGCTGCGCACTGCTTTCAGTCAGCCCCCAACGGTAACCCAAATGAAATAAAGTAGGATACTCGCGCCAGAATTCTAGTGTCATTAGTAGTTGATCTTCAATACACAGCCTAGCAGGTCGTCCCGCTTTTTTCTTGGACCCTTCCCTAGCACGTAATACTTCACTCATCTCTGTAAACGTTTCTGGATATATCCCTGTTAGACGACGAAAACTTACCCTGTTTAGCCTCTGCACTTCCTCATACTTCTTGACTCCCACTCCCTAATTTTATCTTCACTCCCCAACTTGCGCGTCATGAAATTTACTTTTGCAAGTGGTCCAGTGATCGATGCCTGCGTTGAATTAACCAGCGCTCAAGTTGGTACCTTTTTTTCTTGCCACTGTAGTAGCGGTGCTGTTTTTTTTCGGCTGCTCTATAGGTGTTTCACTAACATCTACTACCACAACAGAAA
>JBBSJF010000179.1:0-1198 GCA_038257495.1 Saccharimonadales bacterium (SeqCode)
ACTACGTAATGCCAAAAACGAAGTGGATGGGCTGCTGCGTATATATGTAGATGCACGGGATTCTGATGCCGAGATTAATAAACTAAGCAGTACGATATGGCTGATAGCGCTTAGTGCGTCAATAATACTAGACGGTGTCTTATTATATATACTCGGCACGAAACAAATATGGAAGGCTCGGCAGCAGGTAATAGTGCTAGAATCTAGAGAACATCGTCAGAATACCTTGGTGGCAGATGTTATGGCGTCCGAAAATCCCGAACTAAAACTACGGCTCGAAGATCGTTTGCGTCGTATTGATGCCATAGAGCAGGACACCCTAGACGTACAAAAGACGGTCGTTGACTTATCCGAGCTGGTATATGACTTGTCTAATGCCTGCAAGGTTAAGAGTTTGTCTCGTAATTCGAAGTTAGAAACTAAGATTACAAACGATATAGGAGTAATTACCGACCCTGCTCTGGTGCTGTTTTGTTTAGAAACAATCCTGAAGAATGCCTGCGAGCATACATACAACGGCAAAGTGTTAGTGAGTGTAAAAGATATTGGCGGCCAAGCAGAGATACGTATATCAGACACGGGTGATGGAATAGACACTGAGCATGCCAATTCTGCCGGAAGATTGTTTACCGGTAACCTTCAAAAAGATAAATTAGGCATAGACTTATGGCTCAGTGAGAGGTACATGGAACGTCTTGGAATACTGTTTACGCTAGACAGCAGTACGGCTACAGGAACCTCGGCTACACTACTACTTCCCATAAAAGCTGTTTCGTGATATACTTTAGACATTGAGGCGCTATCCAGACTGGACTTACGTAAAATACCGTATTCCTGAGCCAAATCTGACCTGCTGCAAACATCTATCTGTCTCTCGGTGTAGCTACTACTACCCCTCCAGAAATATAAATGTTTTCGCTCAGTCATATTTACCACAGACTCTACGTTATTTTATGTAAGTCCAGTCTAGCGCTTTTTATTTTGAAGATATGAGCAAACCCTTACAAGACCCAAACCTTATTCGCAATATCGCGATCATCGCGCACGTCGACCATGGCAAGACGACGCTTGTTGATGGGCTTTTAAAACAAAGCCAAACCTTTCGCGACAATCAATCAGAAATGAGCCAAGAGCTTATTATGGATAGTGGCGACCAAGAAAAAGAACGTGGTATTACCATTACCGCAAAGGTAACTGC
>JBBSJF010000180.1:0-1188 GCA_038257495.1 Saccharimonadales bacterium (SeqCode)
AGAAACGGCTAGGAGGATTATGTTGGCTACCTCCGTAAAGCATACGACCCGTCGCATATAGCATATAGAGCTCTTCTCTTGCCCGGGTCATACCAACGTAGCAGAGCCTGCGCTCTTCTTCCATCTCGGATTGATCGTACAGGGCCCTGCTATGCGGAAATATCGACTCTTCCAAACCCGTCATGAATACAACCGGAAATTCTAATCCCTTGGCAGCATGCAGTGTCATGAGGGTTACGGCGTTGCCGTCAAAATCGGCACTATCTAAGTCGCTAATAAGTGCTACTTCTTCTAAGAATCCCGCTAAACCAACGTCTTCATATTGTTTGGCAACACTGAGCAGCTCACGTACATTTTCTTGGCGCGCTTCGCCTTTCATGGTTTTATCATCAAGGTATTCCAAATAATCTAAACGGCGCATTAGCGTGTCTAGCAGTACGCTTACGGGCATATCCTCCATTTGAGACCTAAAGCTTACGAGTAGTTCGGCAAAATCCGAAAGCGATTTTCGGGCTTTTGCGGGTAGGTCGACACACAGCTCGATGTTGCTCAGACCTTGCATAACCCCAAATTGGGTATTATCTATCCATGACAAAAACTTTTGCACACTCGTTTTGCCTATTCCTCTAGTCGGTACGTTAATAATACGCTCAAAACTTACGCGGTCTTCGGGCTGGTACAGCAAGCGGATATATGCAAGAATATCTTTGATTTCTTGGCGATCATAAAAGCGCACTCCTCCCACGATCCTGTATGGAATATTGTATCTAATAAAGGCTTCTTCTAAGCTTCTACTCTGCGCATTTGTCCGATATAAAACTGCAAAATCTTTATAGGTACGTGCGTTAAGGTCGACACTGTTCTGAATACGCCGAGATACTGTCTCTCCTTCAGATCGCTCACTCATAACCTGGACCATCTGCACGGGTAGACCCGCGCCGGCTGCTGTCCAAAGTTCTTTCTTGGACCTTTGGGTGTTTTTACTTATGATTGCGTACGCAGCATCTAATATGTGTTTCGTGCTTCGATAATTTTGCTCTAGTTTTATAACGCTACACGTAGGGTAATCACGCTCAAAATTCAGAATATTCCTAAAATCGGCACCACGCCAACTATAAATACTCTGCCAATCATCCCCCACCACGGCTACGTTTTGATGATCATCGGTTAGTAATTTAATAAGTTTAT
>JBBSJF010000181.1:0-1182 GCA_038257495.1 Saccharimonadales bacterium (SeqCode)
ATCGGTAAAGTCATCAACATCTACGTCAAACTTTAGAGATATAAAAGTTCCTAAAATAGTATCAAGCACATCATCAGGTTGGCTAGCTTGGGGTTTGGGGGTCATGCTATCCCTTTCCTTAGATTAGACTGGTACTCTTGGATGGCTTCTTTCTTGCCAAAATAGTATTGGGCGTTTTCTCTAAATAGTCGCTCGTCAACTTCTGGGGCTAACTCCAACACCTCTGCTAATAGTTGTTGTTTGGCGGTTTCAATCTTGTGTTGCCATTTAGAGTCTAGTATCAGTAATATATCATCTACTTTACTCATAGCTTCTCCTTTAGTTGGTTAGCCATTTCCATGTTAGCCCATATAGTCATATCCCTAAGGGCTTTGCTTCTAGCCTTACGTTCCGCTTCTGTGATGAGGGCTTGGATTTGTTGTTTGGCTTTGTCTATATCGTAGTTTTTAACCCACATTTCTCCTAGTATCTCACTTATAGTCTTATTAGCTTGGGGTTTGGCGCAATAGCCACACACGCAACCTATAGTATCTTCTGCTCCGCAGTTGGGGGTGTTACTCATCTGCTTCTCCTTTCCAGTTGGACTTTATTTCTTCAACAGCTATCCTAAAGCCGTATTTCTTTTCACGACTGTTATAACCGTACTTAGTCGTTAGGATTGTTTCGTCCGGCAGACAAGCTATGAAGTGGGCGGTAATGGCTGTTTCTAACTTATCAACCATTGGCTTAGTAACGCCACCATTTTCAAAACAAATATCTGTTATTAGCTGTCGGATTGTCTGGTTAGCTGGCTGGTTGGTGGTCATATTAAGCTCCTGTTCTAACAGACTGCCCAGTGTAGGGTTTATCTGGTTTAGTTAGCGGTTTACCGTTTATATAGTTTGGCATTACTTTTGCTCCTTTGCTGGGTTGGTTACTCATACCGTATCAACTCCCATAAGCTCGGCTAGGGCTTGGCGTTGTTCGGCTCGTAGTTGGTTACGTCTAGCTTGTGCCTCGGTCACATATGCACCCATACCACCAGCCGTTACTTCATCTTTGCCAATCACTTTATCAGCGATAAGGCGGTGGAGCTGCTTAAACTGGTTGTCGTTTAATTCGGGGAAGTTGGTCTTGAACTCCTTGCTGGTCATTACTTAAGTCTTCTACTTTTTAAACCGCCAATTGTGCCAACTCTGCTAG
>JBBSJF010000182.1:0-1177 GCA_038257495.1 Saccharimonadales bacterium (SeqCode)
AGCCGGGCGACTATGTCTTGGCAACGGGAGAGACGCACTCTATAGGCGACTTTTTAGACTTAGCTTTTAAGGAAGTGGGTATCGACGACTGGAAGCCCTATGTAAAGAAGAACCCTGCATTCCTACGCCCCGCAGAAGTAGATATATTACTTGGCAATCCTGCCAGAGCAGAGAAGGTTTTGGGATGGAAACGCCAAGTAGATTTCCCTGGCTTGGTAAAAATGATGGTGCAATTTGATCTCGGCTTTGAAAAACGTTGACTCACGGCCCGCTGGTTGGGTAAAAATTAGTACTAGAACAATCTTCCAACATCCTAGACTTAACTTAGTGGAAGACAGAGTACTGATCCATGGGGGTGCAGAGATAGATTATCTGCGCTTCGAGAATTACGATGACTATTCTACAGTGATACCCATTACTGCCGATGGCAAAATCCTCATGATTAACGAGTATGCGTATCCCATAAACCTTGAGCTTTTACAGTTTCCCGAAGGCGGCAAAGGCTCTAATGAAACTATAGAACAGGCTGCTTTACGAGAACTTGAAGAAGAGGTCGGCTTACGGGCGGAAGAACTAATACCTATTGGCCATAACCTACATCATCATAGACGCAGTACCGCAAAGAATGTCGTATTTATTGCAAAAGGTCTCATCCAAACATCTACTAATCTTGACCTAGAAGAGACTGGCATAAGCGCGGTTTTATTAGAAGAGAAAGATGTATGGAAACTGATTGCTGCTGGCAAAATTATTCAAAAAAATACACTAGCTGCTTGGTCGATGTACCAGGCTCATAAAAAACAGACTAAACCATAGACTCTACGAAGTCTTTGATGGATTGCTCGAATGGGATCTGCGGTTCCCAGCCCATTGCTTTTAGCTTAGAGTTGTCTCCATACAGATCTGGCGGGTCATTGGGGCGGATAAGAGTGGGATCTGTCTCGATCTCTAAGTTAGTTCCTGCTCCCGTCGCTGATAAGAGCGCAGACAGAACATCTTCTCCCGACCGGCTAATGCCGCTGCATATATTGTAGATGGGATAGAATAGCTCTTTGGCTAACATCAGATCGGCATAAGCCCGCACCACGTCCCGTACGTCTGTGTAATCTCTTTTTGTATCTAGATTCCCTACTTTAAACGTCGTTTTTTTTGCAGTCGCTTCGATGATTCTCTGATA
>JBBSJF010000183.1:0-1171 GCA_038257495.1 Saccharimonadales bacterium (SeqCode)
GTATAAACTATACCTTATCAGAAGGTTCTGCCCGTATACCAAACATGTGATTAACCGCTAAAGATGCTACCCGACAAACCCTTAATGCAGATCCTACCATCTCTTGGCGATGATTATGTATCCAGGTCTCATACACTTCTATAGTAACCTCTCCTTTAATAGTTAGGTCTAGTAATGCGGAATATTCAGTTTCTAGATTAATTAACCTAGCCAAATGGTTAGTTGCTTCGTTGCCACCCTCAAGTAGTAATATTTTATGTAAGCGTTCCCCAGGAGAGGTGTCGCTCGCATCTTCTAGTAACCCTCTTACTGTCCTGGTATCCGCGCTTGGTAATTCGTGTGCACGTTGCAGTATGTGCCAGTCTAGATTTCTGGAATTAGCTAGGGCTTGGCTAAATCGAGCTTGCTTATGTGCTAAATAGGCAACCACGGTCTCGTACAATATCAACTCATCTACAGCGAATGGATTTTGCGAACTAGATAGTATCTTCACTGGAGATCCGAAAGATAAATCGGGTCTCTTTTTTCGGCATGATGGAGATGTCTTAAGTAAAATGGATCAAATCTAAAATCTCCCCTCAATGCTTGATTGTACCCTACAACTGACGCTTCTACGGGTACTTGCGTGGTTTTCTCAGCACAATCTACGGCGTTCATAACTATGCCCAGTGTTGGCTCTTGTCGAGCTTCATCGTATATAACCAATAAGTCTACATCGCTACCTATGGTTGGGCATCCTTCCGCTACTGAACCGTATATTTGTATGGCTATTGGACGAGTTACGGCAGAAGCATCATCCAACTTTCCTACAATAATTTCAGCGGCAATCATATGATTGCCTTCTCTTGGGACTAAACCGCGTTCTAACTCGGAAGGACTAAATATTTTTCCCATAACTTGACATATAATTACATTGATGTAAAAAATAGGCAAGCACAAGAATTTTCGAGTCTGCAAGTCGGGGGTGTATAATAGCCTAAGCAGTGCAGGTGCTTTTGTGGCAATAGCAGATTCCTACTTGCAGGCTTATAAGGCTACTTTTTTCCGTCGAACGCTTAGACAAGAGACTAAGCCGACGCCCAACACATCTCTTACTTTTTGGTTACGAGCTTCGCACTATAACAATGGGCGTGTAGGTCGTGAAGGAGTTTTTATGCGTGCGAAATTAGAC
>JBBSJF010000184.1:0-1150 GCA_038257495.1 Saccharimonadales bacterium (SeqCode)
CTACTTGGGTCATTAATGGATAACCCCCCTATAGCATTATTTAGTCAGCTGCGGCTAATGAAGAGTTGCCCGCTGGGTGTTGTATCTCCTCAATACGTACCTTACTCGCACCGCTACTCCGGCTACACGAGACCTCAGATCAGAAAGGCTGTAGTTGGCCACCAACTCAATCCCTCCGACATATGCGTTTTAGTTACCCGGGATGGGGACTGGGAAGATTCGTTTCAGAAGGCAGTAGACCTATGTGTCTGGATTAAAGCGAATACAAAAGACAAAGTTAAGTTTGCTCTGGAAGACGTACCCGACTCAGTAATGGATAGAGTAGTGATGGAGGGGAACGGACTAGTGGCTGGGAAAGATTTAATTTCGGTTAAACGGTCTAACAGCCCCTACTTCTACCACGCGTTCGACGCGGCCGTGGGCCTTTCTAGTGAATGCTATTTCCCTATATCCCTGGGTCAGGCGGCCGCATCTGGTATACCTACCTTTGCACCGGATTCTCACATATGGCAAGAAGCTATATCTAACTTAGGCACAACGCCACTAGCTACACCATACCTGCGTAAAGTAGGTTCTAAATACTCTTTTTGTATTGATATCGCTTCGGCTGGTAGCCAAATTATGAACGGTATTAATTCAGTTAGTTTAACTACAGTTGAAAGATCACTAGAATTACACAACGGTCTACTAACTCCAACTAAGTTTACAGGTAGCCTTTTAACTTTAATGGGGTTAAGGTGAGTAATAATATACAGGCAATTGCCCACATATTTCTAGATAGTAAATCCGCGTCTATAACAGGGGTCGATTTGTTAGCTTCTCTCTCGTTTAAAGTAAACGGGCAGATGAAGTTATATGTACACTACACAGGCGACAAGTCCGCGTACTGGTTAAACCAGATAATTAAAATAGCTGACGTAGCTATCGAATCCGTCGGCTATACCGAAGCTGCTATTATTAAAGCTTTAAATATATATGGAGGCGTAGTAGTACCACCTAAGTTTGTGTGTAGGTCTAAGTTCTGGCATATCCTAACTAGTCATAGTAGTTTTAAATCTACTTTTATAGACGTTGAGGGTACACCTCGATATATGTATGGGGCGGCGCGCGGAGCAGCGTCACTACCGTCTACCGAGGTTGCAATGTCGGC
>JBBSJF010000185.1:0-1139 GCA_038257495.1 Saccharimonadales bacterium (SeqCode)
TAAAAGCCTCACTGTCTCCATTATCAACGGTTACATCATGCTTTGCTGAATCTTGGTTAGTCCACGTAACTTTTGTACCCTTCTTTATCTTTAGCTTTGGCGTGGCAAAAGCAAAATCCTTGATATCCATACTTACCATACCTGACTGTACTTCGTTGCTATCAGGCTTTGGACTATTATCACTCTTCGTCTCTTCCCCCGAGTTGGTAGTATTATCTACATTCGAAATTTGCTTAGACGTGTCATTAGATTTATTATTTACCGCTACGGCAGCACCTACAGCACCAAGACCTACAACGGCTAATACTATTGCTATGATCACTTTATTCATATATCCCCCTACTTTACTTCCTATAGTATACACCCTAGTGATGAGCTTTTAGATACTCTCTTATTTTAAGAGCTGCCGTGGCGCCTTCGCCGCTCGCACTGGCTATTTGCATGGTTGCACCACTACGTACATCACCTGCTGCAAATACACCAGGCACAGAGGTTTCTAAGTCTTCATTCGTTTTAATAAATCCAAATTCATCTAATTGTACAAGTGTATTTTTCAAGAACATCGTCGTAGGGACTAAACCGATAAATATAAAGACCCCATCTGTCTCGAAATGCACCTCAAGTCCCGTTTTTACGTCAGTACCCTTAACAGAAGTTACTTTATTATCGGTAGCGATAATTTCATCGGTAGTGGTATTAAAATGAATCTTAATCTTATCCGTATGCTTCTCAAGCTCATGTTGCAGTACTTCGCTAGCTCGCATAGCCTCTCCTCGTACCAAAAGATCAATACTAGATGCAAATTTTGTTAAGAAAATCGCTTCTTGAACTGCCGAGTTACCACCACCTACTACCACTAAGCGTTTGTCTCGGTAAAAAGCTCCGTCGCATGTTGCACAGTAGTGGACGCCGCGACCGTAATATTCTAACTCTCCTGGTATGCCAAGTTTTTTATACTCACTGCCTGTAGCAATCAGAACGGATTTGGCTTTAATGATACCATCTGTGGTATTTATTATTTTGAGGCCGGAATCATCAGATATAGATAGCACTTCACCAAGCTCGATCTTCGCACCGAACCTTTCAGCTTGCTTTCGTAAACTCTCTGCAAGCTCAAGCCCTGCTACGCCGTCAACAAA
>JBBSJF010000186.1:0-1133 GCA_038257495.1 Saccharimonadales bacterium (SeqCode)
ATTTAGAGATACAAGACCATGGGCACCCAGATTCTAGTTTGCATAGTCCAGAGCAACTAAAAATAAATACTGAGATATTGAAACTTTCGAAAGAACTTACAATACCCGCGGTGGTAACCTGTGATGCTCACTACTTGCGACACGAGGATCAAGATGCGCATGAGATATTGCTATGTGTAGGTACCGGTTCGTATCTTAGTGATGAAAAAAGAATGTCACTAAAAAATTATCCTTTACACGTAATCGATCCAAAGGAAATTTTGCAAAGGTGGGGGCAGGTCCACCCAGATCTTATTACAAATACTTCTATAATCGCGTCCAGATGTAATTTGCAGCTTGAGTTAGGTAAGATACTTATACCAAAATTTCCTGTCCCAAAGGGTTCTACGGAACAGACTTTTCTGCATAAAATAGTATGGCAGGGTTTGGTTCGTAGATACGTAGATGATGAGTATGAAGTGGACAGTCTAAATAAAGAAGACTGCGTCAAATTATTGTCAAAACAAGTGGTGGAACGGGCAGAGTTTGAATTGCGAGTAATCGCAGATATGGGTTTTAACGGGTATTTCTTGATTGTCTCGGATTTTATAAATTGGGGTAAAGAGCAGGGAATAGTATTTGGCCCAGGACGTGGGTCTGCAGCCGGATCTATTATCGCGTATGCTACGCGTATAACCGAGCTCGATCCACTCAAATTTGAACTCCTCTTCGAAAGATTTTTAAACCCAGACCGTATTAGCATGCCCGATATTGATATAGATATTCAAGATACTCGTAGAGATGAGGTGATACAATACTGCGTTAAAAAATATGGTGAAGACAGGGTTGCGAACATCGTAACCTTTGGTCGCATGGCAGCTCGCGCGGCAGTTCGTGATGTCGCACGCGTGCTTGAGCTGCCTTATACGGAAGCAGATCGTATAGCTAAAATGATCCCGCCGCCCGTGCAAGGCAGGCATGTGCCACTTGCTAAAAGTATAGTCGAAGACTTGGCTCTAGCTACTGAATATCGCCAAAATCCGCGCGCCAAGGAAGTGATTGATCAGGCTATACGACTCGAGGGAACTATTCGAAGCCACGGTGTGCATGCGGCAGGAGTAGTCATCGCACCAGACGATATTGTTAGTTTTACG
>JBBSJF010000187.1:0-1112 GCA_038257495.1 Saccharimonadales bacterium (SeqCode)
AGAGAAAGAAGTTAGAGAAGCCGAAGCCAGATCCCTGCGCGAACATATAGTCGTAGGACATCGACGTATCCTTCCCGAAGGGTATAAACCATCCCCAGAGGCAAAAAAAGAGGCAGCATTACAAGGTATTTTGTTAGCGGATAACGAAACGTGGGTAACTAAACATAAACGTGGTGATGATAAAAATGGTAAGATCGAGTCTCACCAAGCTATTCGCTAAAGTCCGATAGAGCTATTAGCCAGCCAAGCTCGATGATGGGCTTAATAGAAGGTAGTCTAGTAGGCCGAAAGTCGCTTTGAATTATAAAACTCTTAGGTTTTAGACAAGTGTCGGTATAGTAGTTTAATCCTGACACGCCTCTAGAGAACTATATCCATCAACTAAATTCACGAAAGATAAGGTTCCAATTCGATTGTACGTACGTTAACTCTTTGCACTATGTCGAACATGCTAGTCAGCTCCTCCCGAATTAGGTTCCAACTACTCAAAGTCTTGGCTAAGCGTGGCCGGGCGCGAACCGAAGGTTCGGCGGACGAGGAACGGAGATAAAACAGAATTTATTCGGTTTTATCGA
The DNA here is from genome assembly GCA_038257495.1 of Saccharimonadales bacterium (SeqCode). Lineage (GTDB taxonomy): Bacteria > Patescibacteriota > Saccharimonadia > Saccharimonadales > JBBSJF01 > JBBSJF01. Next base: position 576 of record JBBSJF010000187.1, read on the forward strand.
GTACCGCAGGAAAGAGTGTGGCGCAGCCACGCGATGCCCAGCCCCGCACATTTGTTTAAAAGGTCGTCGGGGCGGCGAAGGCTAAGCTCTCGCATCCGCCTAAGGCAGAGAGAAAGCTTAGCCGGAGAAGGACAAAGTCCGCTGTCCTGCCCCCGCTCAATAATTCACATAAACATTCACAAAGACTTTATCTGTTAAAGATAAAATTCACATTTTTGCTCTCTGTAAAAGGTTCGTCCTTCTAGTTCCCGATTTTAAGCCACGAGCCTAAATTAATTGGTTACAGCTTTATAGAGTTTTTGTCCGAACGCTTTACAGAATTACTCATAAAGTACACCACTAAACCAGCTATGCCGAGTGTTAAGTGGATTATATTATCTAGCAGGCTGTACTCGTGCGACAGTATCCCTAATAAGCCCCCGGAAACAATACCAATGACGCCTACTAGCAAATAAACGGCACCTAAGATTCCAACTACACCGGCTACGACTTTTTCGGATTTGGTAAAGCCGACATAAGTTAATAATCCACCTGTAA
>JBBSJF010000188.1:0-1108 GCA_038257495.1 Saccharimonadales bacterium (SeqCode)
CAGTAATTTTTTTAATGATGTAATTGCGGTCAATGGCGCCATTTATTATGCACCGTCCGCCGCTTACCAAACTGGCCCGCCAGGATTTTATAAAATCAACGCTGATGGCAGTGGTGCGCAAACTATCTTCAACCAAGAGGTTTGGAATATTTTTAGGACTACCTACAGCAGTTCTTCCTTATCCGTGCAACAGCAGTGGTACGATTATCGCTTTGGCGACAAAGCACCAGTAAAGCTCAATAGCGCCCCCGCTAATCAGACTCCACGTGTCTACATTGACAGCCCCGATGGTAAACGAAGTGCCTGGGTCGATAAGCGTGACGGTAAGGGGGTTTTACTGATTTACGACGTAGCCACCAAGAGCGATAAAGCACTGCATTCCCAGGCCGGTGTCACCTACCCCGTCCGATGGCTTAACAATAAAGTGTTGGTGTACCGGCTTAAATCGGGCCAGGAAACGGCCGATTACGCTGTTAGTACCGATGGCGGGGAGCCGGTTAAGATACGGGATGTGACGCATAGTGGCGGCATAGACCGCTGGTACTATTACTAACCATAAGACACCCATGCGCAGCCCCAAGCAAAGCTTGGGGACCCTCTGGCTTGGGTTTCTCATCGCGCAGGGCTTGAAGTAAATTCAAGCTCTGGCTGCTCTTCCCAAAAAGCAGAACCTAAAAGTCCGGAGTAAATCCGGACTTTTAGGACTAATTATTATGATAGATGTGGTAGTTATACTATGGGTTACGCAATATTATTGACAGGTTTAAAGTAATGTGATAGTATGTATTACATGAGCAAACCAGAAACACTTAAAGATGACCATATAAAAAAATTTATAACTGCTATAGATGATAAATTTGACATTGGAAGCTCCAACAGGGGCGTAACAACACGTCAGCATGAAGAATCCCTAGGGCTTATACCCACCACGTCCTTAAGTCATTGTCCAAGTGCCAATAGAGCATATTTAGAAAGGCCTATACCTGAAGAGGCTACCCAGGCAGCGAGTAAATGGACTATTTTTGGCGGACATAGAGTAAGTGTGTTTGAGGCAAGTGGTCGTATACAAACAGATTTTCACATACAGGATGGGCAAATTTATAAGAGA
>JBBSJF010000189.1:0-1104 GCA_038257495.1 Saccharimonadales bacterium (SeqCode)
GTTTGATTTTGTGCCCGTTTTTGCTTACCCATACGAACTGGGAAATATAACTAGTTTCAAAAGTGGTTGGGAGTAGGGGAGAAGTAGCTTTTTGGAACTGATCTATGATATCAGTCGTTAAGGGCGTACGGCCTAAGCTCCGAGCAAGAGTTACGTGAGGCATAAACTCTTGCCCTAGATACTGCGCCCTAATGTTGTCTGGGAGTAAAGTAACTAACTTATTGTATAAAAGTGTCAGTGCTGCACTTTCTACGGATACGTATAATATGCTTCGATGAAACACATCTATACTCGTAAGTTTAATGTTTATTGGTAGTATTTGGGCGGCGATTTCTTTAGCCTTAGGCACAAAATACATAGGTGAGAGGGTCTCGAGCATTTTAGGATGTAATAGTGTTATGTGAGGTACGAGCGGTTTACTTAAGGATTGCGGGTCATACGAATTCTCTTGTATAGACGAAATAGTTTTAGATATGTCGAGCGGCAATTCGATACCAATAAAATACCTCGGGTTCATGAACCTATTATAAAGCAATCCCAATACAAAATAACCGTTTCTAGCCGCGCCCAAGCGGCTAGAAACTTGTTTTTCTCATGCAGCGTATCAGCGGATATGCTTTAATCAGAAAAACAAATTTCTATCTCACTTGGATCATCACCTACAATTCGATCATACTATTGGGATTGCTTATGCATGAAGTGATATATTAATGTATATGGAAGTAACATCAAATATTTTAATACCCATAGTCAAGTCAGCAGGTACCTATATGCACGGGTCAGAAGAACGGGGTAGTAGCGATAAAACTAATGCAAAAGATTTTGTTACTGCTGCAGACATAAAAGCGCAAAATATTCTAAGAGAAGAGTTACACAAGCTCTATCCAGATTCGATAATACTATCCGAAGAAGACAGTGAAGTAGAAAGAAAGGCGATGTACGAGCCCAGTTTTACGGGTTTTGTACTCGATCCTATCGATGGAACTTATAATTTTAAGCGAGACATGCAAGAATCGGCTATATCGGTAGGCTACATTGTAAATGGTAAGCCGGTCTGTGGAGCAGTCTACGACCCCTATAAAGACGAGCTGTATACAGCAGATA
>JBBSJF010000190.1:0-1099 GCA_038257495.1 Saccharimonadales bacterium (SeqCode)
AGGCCAGTACGATACAGTACGCCTTCAGTTGTCGTAGTCTTACCAGCATCAATATGCGCGATAATTCCAATATTTCGTAAATCTTTTATTGCTGTCTTAGCCATTTGTAATGTTCCTGCCCGTTAATATCATCTATTATTAAATTTTCTAATCTTCCTGTTGTCTATCAAATGGACCTTCAATCGCCGTACAATGAATTCCACTGCCACGAAAAATATATCTAAGTAACGACCATCTTGGTCTTGTACATGGATAGCCTAAGACATAGTTGCCGCTTTTAAGTCGAGTAGCTTTGGCTGCAGCATCGTCGGTAGAGTTTGCAGCGCTTATAGCGCTAAGCATTCCCCAAGTATCATTGATAGATGGCTTGCCTTTTTCACTTTTAGCAGCATCAAAAAGTTTTTGTTCATCTGCTAGCTGAGCTACAGGGCAGCCATAGCATGGAGTAACTGCATTTCCATCGTCATCTGTCTGGTATCGTGATCCATACGTCATACTTTATCTCGCGAAGTGAGCGAAAGCCCTGTTGGCTTCGGCCATTTTATGCGTATCTTCACGCTTTTTAACTGCCGTTCCGGTGTTGTTGTAGGCGTCTATAAGCTCAAGTGCGATCCGGTCTTCCATGCTCATACCCTTGCGACCACGAGCCGCTGCTACAAACCACATAATAGTAAGGTGGCGCTGGCGCTGACCTTTAACCTCGAACGGGATCTGGTAGTTTGCCCCACCAACACGGCGAGAACGAGTCTCTACGCCCGGCTTGATATTAGCCATAGCTTGGTCAAATACTTCTATAGGATTTTTTACACCAAGCTTATCTGCTGCTTTTTGCATACCGCCGTACATAAGACGCTCAGCGATTTGCTTTTTACCATGTAACATAACGCGGTTAATAGTTTTGCTCACAAGCTCACTGGTATATATACGATCCGGTTCGACTTCTCTGATAAGTGATTTAGTTACTTTTCTTGGCATTTGTGCTCTCCTCGATCGACTTTGTCTCATAAATTGGATCTTGTAGTGACATCTCTATTTTTTCTACGTCAGCCAACTCTTCTGGTAAAGATATTTCTGAGTATACGACTCCCGACTTTCCAGG
>JBBSJF010000191.1:0-1086 GCA_038257495.1 Saccharimonadales bacterium (SeqCode)
AAGGCTATTGCAGACAGTAAAGATTATTTCGATGTCATGAGTATCGAACCGGCTATAAAAGACACGCCTCACGCTACTGCCCTGAATGTCGACAAGGGACGAATTGTATTCTCTAATGTTGACTTTCATTATGATGAAAAAGAAAAGGCTATTCTGCAGAATATCAATTTTGAGATTGTGCCAGATTCTAAAGTAGCTCTAGTTGGTGAAAGTGGCGAAGGAAAGACGACTCTTACTAATTTGCTTATGCGTTTATACGAACCACAAAGAGGAAATATAGAGATAGATGGGCAGGACATAATGCAGGTGACGCAACATAGTCTTAGGAATAGTATAGCGGTCGTATTTCAGGATCCGAGCCTCTTTAGTGGCACAATCCGCGAAAATATTTCTTACGCAAATATAACCGCCTCAGAAAAAGAAGTATTAGCTGCCGCTAAGGCAGCCAATGCCCATGAATTTATTGCTAAACTCAAAGAAGGATACGATACGCAAATAGGCGAGCGCGGTCTTAAGCTAAGTGGCGGGCAGAAACAGAGGATAGCGATAGCCAGGGCATTACTCAAAGACGCGCCGATACTGGTACTAGATGAGGCTACAAGTAGCCTCGATAGTCGTAGCGAATCTTTAGTGCAGGAAGCACTGGATAGGTTAATGAAGGGTCGTACGACCATTATTATTGCCCACCGGCTAAGTACTATACAAAAAGTAGACCAGATTATTACGCTAACTGGAGGTACGGTCGACGAGATCGGATCTCCTGCCAAGTTGGCGTCTTCGGGTGGTATATATGCTCAGCTACTTGCGCTGCAAAGGCAAGGTACATCTGACCCGAGCGAAAAAACTAAACAGTCTCTCAAAAAGTTTGAAATACAAGTGTAGCGATAAATACATAGTGACATTATGACCTTGTGCGGTATACTCTAATCTATCAAGTAAGTGAGGGTTTATGACGAAAATACATCAACGTATATTTGCGACAGTCGCGGCATTCGTATTCTTATTATCGGTAGTTGGTTTTACGGTGTTAGTAATCGCAGATGCAAGTAAAAAGAAAGACGCTCCAAGTGCAGCTGACTTACAGGC
>JBBSJF010000192.1:0-1084 GCA_038257495.1 Saccharimonadales bacterium (SeqCode)
ACGAAACCTTGAACCCAAAAGTCTTACGTGACAGAATACAAGTATTAACAACTAAGCTGCACAAAACCCAGAAGACCCAGGGTTACCATTACTAGATAAGCATAAGTGGGTAGGGTGTCAGTTTATTTTTATCTAATGCGTAACATCTGCAGTATACAAGTAAATCTTATATAAAATTGCTTCGAGTTCGTCTGATATGATGGGGTGCACGGCACGAATGCCTTCTATGCAATCTTCTTTGAAGACCTTCATATCTGGTAGCGAGTAAATATATTTTAAATCGTTTAGGCTACACCTGGCTACTATAACCGTATAATGTCCTCCTAAAAGCTGGTTAGAGGCATCTTTACCCGCTTCTAGAGACTCGCTAAGTAATTTGTTTGCCTTATCAAACGCTTGTTCGTATGTACTAGATAGTTTCTCGTTTTCTAAAATCGATTCTGGAAAAGCATAGCCGTTATGAACGTTGGGTTCCGATAGCATATACGTAATGTCTTTAAGCGAACTTAAGGTCGAATAGGCAATTTTTATTGCTACTACGTATAAAGGCATGGTGGAGGGATCGTCTTTATCGTTAAAAATTTTATGTATGGTATTTTTTAGAAGATCTACGTTTGCGTCATAGCTACTACGTGTATTTTTGCCGTTCGATGTATCTGTGTTTCCAATCATGTCCAAAAGTAACATTTCGTTTCGAGGCATATACTCGATAACTCTAAAGTTTTTATTTTTGAGGTCTATTACTCGTGACGATGCGGGTATCATGGGCATTGCCGCGATAGAAGCCGGACTTAAAAAAGGATGGATTTTTTCAGCGTGGGTGTCATTTGGTGGCTTAGGGGGTAGCAAAAGAGCTTCGAAGTAAGCCTGTAATATCTTCGCTGCTGCTAGAGCCTCAATTCTTTTTGACGATCTAGAACAATCAGCTACCATAAAATCTTTAGGAAATAATCTTTGTACCTCGATATACTTATCTTCGATTTCTTTATTCTTACCTGTAGCTAAATAAACAGATAGTAACGGACGTGGTAGCTCTAACATTTGATAATTTATGGCGTCTAGCCATAGATAGTAACCTCTGCGT
>JBBSJF010000193.1:0-1060 GCA_038257495.1 Saccharimonadales bacterium (SeqCode)
ATGCTCGCATAGTTGACGTGCAAAATAAGTTTTGCCTGAACCGGGATATCCGTACACATGTACGAGCAACGGCTTTACGGGAGTTATCTTTGCCATATCTATCTATACTTTATACCAGATCACGCCACCTCTGAAAAGGATAACTGATGACAATCACGTGAACTTGACGTATTATATGACTGATCAACAAGTTGCTGTAACCGCGGCGTAGTTGTCTATAGGGGAGTAGCTCAGTTGGTAGAGCACTGGTCTCCAAAACCAGGTGTCGCAGGTTCAAGTCCTGTCTCCCCTGCCATGTAGGACACAATTGCTTTTCAAGCTCAAATTGGCTTCGTCTGATCTATGGGCGGAGTCATTTTCAAAGTTTAGTTATCCATTTTCTAACCTCCTATGATTTGCTTGGTTAAAAGAACTTTTTCGGCTACGACGCGAGCGAAATTTTTGTACTCTACAGAAAAGGAACTACCTGTTGATGTTAGGTTTTAAAAAAAAATTTGGTTATTATGATGCGTTTTTGCTGCGGCAACTATCGCGTGTATAGACCGGCTGCTTTTTAGATTGTTTCAATAAAACGAACCCCTATTAAGCCACATTCTGATGAGGTCATATAAGAAACTCAGTAAATTAACCGTCAATAACTGTACGTATGTGTAAAAGATAGAGGGCTAATCGATTAGCCCTCTATCTCTAACCACTCTCTCTGTTAAATAGATGTATAGGTCTCCCTCTATATATAGTATATATATATATATATATATATATATACTATATAGTGGAGACTATGGCTGACACACCCCTATACCGCCGACCACTCACTAACACACAACTCGACATCCTCCGCACTCTCTACCGCTTCCGCTTTCTTTCCTCTACCCTACTTACTCACACTCTACAACTCACCGACACAAACAAAACCAACCAACGATTACGTGTTCTCACGGAACAATAGTATTTTAGCCGTAGAGTCATCATAGGAGTAATTGGTACTAGAATCCCCAGCGAAACTACATACCATAGAGTTGGCTGTGCGTACCAATCAGTCCGAATATTACGACAGAAT
>JBBSJF010000194.1:0-1058 GCA_038257495.1 Saccharimonadales bacterium (SeqCode)
AGGCTGGCGATGGAGCAGTAAAGGTCGAGATCACAGGCGAGCAAAAAATTAAACGGATATACATCGAACCTGAGATGGTAGACCTAGATGACATAAGAGAATTAGAAAAGTGGATGGAAGAGGCCGTCAAGGATGCCATCAGCCAGAGTCAAAAGCTCGCTGCAGAAAAAATGCAACCAATGATGGGTGCCTTAGGTAGCTTAGGTCTTTAAGGTTAGATGTCTAGAGTTGTACCAAAAGCATTACAGGAAGTTATAGACGCCCTAGGGAAGCTGCCAGGTGTTGGGCCACGCAGTGCAGAACGTTTTGCAAGTTACTTACTAAGGAGTGACCCTGCAAAAAGCAAAGATATAGCCAAAGCATTGCAAGACCTTCATGAAAGCATCGACTATTGCCAAAGAACATTCGCCCTTATAGAAAAAGGCAAGCAGCTTTCAGAATTATACGATAACCCAGACAGAGACCGTAGCCTGGTAGCCGTAGTCGCCGAGCCTTTAGACATTATGGCTCTAGAAAAAATCGGCAAATTTAAAGGTACATACCACGTCCTTGGTGGGCTTATCTCGCCGATCGACGGCATAGGGCCAGACCAACTACGAATACCAGAACTCATGAAACGTATTAAAGAGGACGAGGTACAGGAAATTATATTAGCTACAAACGCGAGCGTAGAAGGTACATCTACGGCAGTATATATCCGTAGAGAACTAGGAGACATGCCTGTTAAAATGACCCGTCTAGCCCAAGGCTTGCCTATTGGGGTAGACTTAGAATACGCAGATCAACTAACACTTACCCGTGCACTGGAACACCGACAAGCAATATGAACGATAAAACCCTAGATATACAAAAGATTATAGACAGTGCCCAAAGTATCGTTATAGTTCAGGCAGATAATCCTGACGGCGACAGCCTGGCAAGCAGCCTCGCACTAGAGCATATTTTGGGAGATATGGGCAAAGAAGTCACTATGTACTGCGGCGTAGATATGCCCTCCTACCTGCAATATTTAGCAGGATGGGACCGAGTCGTAAAAGATCTGCCTAAAAACTTTGACG
>JBBSJF010000195.1:0-1058 GCA_038257495.1 Saccharimonadales bacterium (SeqCode)
CAAGCTACAGCCTTCACCGAAAGCTCTTAAAAGTCGAAGCACCATCAATATAGTTCCGTTTAATATACAAATAGGCATCGAGCGGTTATAATCATAAGCACTTATGGATGAGGGTCACCCGAAATATAGTCAAGCGTCAGACAGAGCAATGCGATACGTCGGTCTTCTTTCTTCGCTCATTTTAGCAATGTATAGCTACTTGGTGGTGTTTCAATTCATTCCAGATATTTATTACGCAGGTCCAGATATTGCTTTAGCAGTATCGCTCGCCTGGATTACAGTAAGTATTTACTATTTCTTTGTACCATCTCGTTCTCAGTTTGACAGGGCTTGCCGCCTTGCGGTTTACCATATCGTCGCTTTAACGACATTAGTTTTTGTTACTGGTTTCGCACAGCCGTTTGCAAGCCTGTTTGTATTGCTTTTTATAGCCACTAACTTATATTTTGGACGAGCTGCCCTAGTGGCGAGTATAGCTTCTATTATTATTGTTGGCGTTACGGATGCTTTGATGCGATTTTCAGCGTATCCTTCGATACAGCAAGAAATCCTTCTAAGCATCGCCGGAATTGTCTTCCTTGGTATTGCGACTATCAGTTTAATGTCGATCCAAGAAATACGTCGTCGAAGTCTTATAGAGAGTCGGGCACGCGAAAGGCTACAGTACGACCGCATCCTTACCATTATAAATAACCTAGCGGATGCTACTTTTAGCACAAACGAAAAAGGCACAGTGCTAATGTACAACGCCGCCTGTCTTGACTTGCTTGATACAAACGATAGTATTAAAGGTAAAAATATTGGCGAGTTGTTTAACCTTACTGGTATTGATAAAAAAGCCACTAACTTATTTAGTATTTTAAAAGACGCAAAAAAAGCTACCAGGCGCGATGATTTGAACCATACATATGTTGACGGCGAGTCAATTCGATTAGAGATTACTTTTGCTCCTATTAAAAGTTCCTACAGTCCTTTTAACTTAAATGAAGAGAAAGGTGGGTTCATTGTCATCTTACGTGACGTAACCAAACAAAAAAGCCTCGAGGAAGAGCGTGATG
>JBBSJF010000196.1:0-1033 GCA_038257495.1 Saccharimonadales bacterium (SeqCode)
TGCTGCCCTGCTTCAATACGGTCGTTAAAATACATGATAAGAGTGTACCAGACTAACGACTATAGCTTTTCTCAGATTAGACCTTAAGTGGCTGAAGTAAATAAAAGCGCTCAACATTGCCTCCCTGTCCACTTACTTGGCTATCAGCTTTAGCTTGTATTACAAAACGACTTTTAGCCCATGTTTCAAAGTCCTTTAATATTTCACGGCGCATTTTTTCGTTCTTGATTACACCTTTATGTTTAAAGTCTTGATGGACTGCCTCGAACTGCGGTTTTAGCATAACTGCATACTTCGTATTATTACCGCATATAGCGTTTATGTGTGGCAGCAGGCTCCTAACCGATATAAAAGACACGTCCATAAGTACATAATCGGGCTGTACAGATAAAGCCTTAAGACTCAATATATCTGTTTTTTCATGTAATTCTATACGAGGGTCTTGCCTCAGTACCGTATCCATTTGGTTCGTGCCTACCTCAACAGCAATAACCCTGGTTGCTCCACGCCGCAAAGCATAGTCAGTAAAACCACCAGTACTAGAACCAACGTCAAGGACGATTTTATTTCTAAAATCGAGATTCAATGTTTCAGCCACAGAAGAGAGCTTTAGGGCGGCACGGCTCACGTATTGTTCATCTATATTTAGCTTAACGATGGCTATTTCGTCGACAAGGCTACCCGCCTTAGTAACTACCCCTTTGTTAACTATAACCTTACCCAGTTTTATATAATTTTCTGCTTGGCTTCTAGAAGCAACCATCCCATGCTTAACCATATACTGGTCTAGGCGCATTCTCATGATCGTTTTACTTTACGCGCTCGCGGTAGGTGCCATTCGATGTATCTACGCTAATGAGGTCATTGGTTTTTACAAATGCCGGTACCCTGACAACTATACCCGTTTCTAGCGTTGCATCTTTCATAACGGAGTTAGCGGTATCGCCCTTTACTACGTCTTCTGTATAAGTCACTTTAAGTGGCACATTTTTCGGTAGCTCAACAGAGATTACCCTGGTGTTAAAAAACTGAA
>JBBSJF010000197.1:0-1028 GCA_038257495.1 Saccharimonadales bacterium (SeqCode)
ATAGAATAACTTAACCTTGCCAGTGAGGAGTAACTCGTAGGCTCATTATGCAAAAGGCACGCCGTCACCATAAATGGCTTCGACCGCTTGTAGGTGTACGGTTTCAGGTACTATTTCACTCCCCTGTTTGGGGTACTTTTCACCTTTCCCTTACGGTACTGGTTCACTATCGGTCTCTAAGGAGTATTTAGCCTTACCGGATGGTGACGGCAGATTCAGGCAGGATTTCTCCGGTCCCGCCTTACTCAGGATACTGCTCGTCCTCAATCATTTACATTTACGCGGCTTTCACGCTCTGTGGCTCAACTTTCCAGAAGATTCTATTTGAGATTGATTTCTAAATGCAGTCCTACAACCCTTCGGCAGCACGCTGCCAAAGTTTGGGCTTTTCCCTTTTCGCTCGCCACTACTTGGGGAATCATTATTATTTTCTTTTCCTCCGGGTACTTAGATGTTTCAGTTCTCCGGGTTGGCTCTCCTTGCGGAGTGATATACCTTCAGTATAACAGGTTGTCCCATTCGGAAATCTTCGGATATAACGCTTGTGTGCAGCTTTCCGAAGCTTATCGCAGCTTACCACGTCCTTCATCGCCTCATAGACCCTAGGCATCCACCATACGCCCTTATTTGCTTTAAAAAAGTTTATAGTGTGTTGGTCACTGTACCATAAGTTAGTACAAACCGTCCACTTGCTTATTATTATTACTAATAACAAACGTTTATTAATTACTCTACTATTACAACTTATTTTCCCAATATGTCAAAGAACTAAAACGAAGTACTAAGTTTTAAGTCTTAAGTACTAAGTAGTGAAGATGTTTAGGCTGCGAACCCAATAGACCTTTCGTCTGCATCTTAAATATATAGTTGGTTTTGGTAGCCGGCACCTGATCACTTTTCAACGCTCGTTGCGTCGTCCCGATATATCCGCATACTCTTACTACATTATTCAACCTGTAAAGAACTTGTATAAAATGGAAGCGTTTATTAAGATAACCTCCATTTTGTGGAGGATATCGGAGTCGAAC
>JBBSJF010000198.1:0-1019 GCA_038257495.1 Saccharimonadales bacterium (SeqCode)
AATGAGACAAACGGCAATGATTGCAGTGTATTATTACACAACAATAACCCAATTAACTTATTGAAACGAAACGAAATAAAAGCTTGACAAATCAAATCATTATGATATGATAGTCGGCTCGCTAGATAGGTTAAACCATAACGGTTTAAGGTTATTTAGCAAAGAGAAGTACCCTATATATCAACTACTGGACGACAGTAGATTGACACTATTTAAAAGCATAACTAAAGAACAACTTGTGTGGATTTTTGCTGATTCAGAATGCTAAAAAATAAAGTTGACTATCTTTTCTTTTCGGGAAGATTATTAACTATAAAAATTATCATTTAAGACAGCAGAAAAACTCAAAGTTAATTCATTACGAACATAATTTTTAGCGATTTGCCAGATTAAATGAGCCAAGTTTAGAAGTCTCTTTAAAGGACTTCATAGCAAGATTAAACTGAAGAGTTTGATCATGGCTCAGATTGAACGCTGGCGGCAGGCTTAACACATGCAAGTCGAGCGGTAACATTTCTAGCTTGCTAGAAGATGACGAGCGGCGGACGGGTGAGTAATACTTAGGAATCTACCTAGTAGTGGGGGATAGCTCGGGGAAACTCGAATTAATACCGCATACGACCTACGGGAGAAAGGGGGCAGTTTACTGCTCTCGCTATTAGATGAGCCTAAGTCGGATTAGCTAGATGGTGGGGTAAAGGCCTACCATGGCGACGATCTGTAGCTGGTCTGAGAGGATGATCAGCCACACCGGGACTGAGACACGGCCCGGACTCCTACGGGAGGCAGCAGTGGGGAATATTGGACAATGGGGGCAACCCTGATCCAGCCATGCCGCGTGTGTGAAGAAGGCCTTTTGGTTGTAAAGCACTTTAAGCAGTGAAGAAGACTCCGTGGTTAATACCCACGGACGATGACATTAGCTGCAGAATAAGCACCGGCTAACTCTGTGCCAGCAGCCGCGGTAATACAGAGGGTGCAAGCGTTAATCGGAATTACTGGGCGTAAAGCGAGCGTAG
>JBBSJF010000199.1:0-1019 GCA_038257495.1 Saccharimonadales bacterium (SeqCode)
AGCTAATGCTAATTGGTGCACCGCTAGTTAATTCTGCGTTCACTGTATCGCCGTCAACAATTGCCCACATATCCCAGCAAGGTGTTGCCCCCTCGCCCTCGTAGTCGTAAGCAATATAACCATACCCGTCGTCGCCCCAGTTCTCGCCCCAGTTGTTTTTTACTTCAATTGCACCAACGCCTCTAAAATCGTCGTCATAACCAGTACAAACAATTGCATGGCTACCGCGTCGTTCACGCTGTGCTGCCCATGGTATAAAGCCGTCGCTCTCAGGGTTATCAAACTGGGTGTAAACGCTTACACTAATAAGCACAGTGCCGTGCTCAACTATTGCCTGCTTAAGTTCCTGTAAGTTAGTTACCCGCACAAACCCACCCGCCATAACTCTTTGTATAGCACCCTCTGTTATTTCGTCAGCAGGTGCCTTTATGTAGTCAGCGTGGGTGGGGCTGGCAGGTTTAGAGTTAGAAAAATCCTTATCTAGTACCAAGCCTTTACCAAATGCAACGCTTAAAGCTAGGCGGGGGTAAGTACCCTCATTGCTGGGCTGCCCGTCTAGTTCCTTACATCTGCCATAGGTAAATCTACCGCTTAGTAACTCGTCTATATTAAGCAGTCGTTTGCGGTGGTACTCACAAGCACTTTTATTTGCAAAGCCAACACAGCTACCATACTTTTGTTTAGCAACTGGGCTTTGGTCGTTACGCACACTAAACTTACGCGGTAAATCAGCTGCAACTGGTGCTACTGTTGCAAAAAGTATATCGCGTTGGTCTACAGGGTCTTTAACCGCCCCTAATGGGTAAGTTTCGTTTTCCATGGTCGTTTAGTTAATTACTTTATTAACCGCTAACATAATCAAAGATACAATTACAGAAATAAGCAGGCTGCCAAATACCGCTAGAATTGCGTACTTGCCTTTAAAGTTGTCAATAAATTTCTCATTAGTTCTAATGCGGTTTTCGTGGTCGTCATGTAATTTTGTCGCCTCAGTTTGCATTTTTAGAGCCTCAACTTTA
>JBBSJF010000200.1:0-1015 GCA_038257495.1 Saccharimonadales bacterium (SeqCode)
GGTACTTCGTGCCAGCAATCATAGCTGCCAAGTCTAACATGACTATTCTTTTGTCTATGAGGCTGTCTGGAACATCTTCCGACACTATCCGTTGTGCCAATCCTTCTACTATAGCCGTCTTACCAACACCAGGTTCGCCTATAAGGACGGGGTTCTGTTTTGTCCTACGATTTAAAATAGTGATTACTCGACGTATCTGGGCTTCTCGACCAATTACGGGGTCGAGCTTACCTTTTTTTGCTTGGTCTGTTAAGTCTGTGCCAAAAAAGTCTAACGCAGACTTTTTGCCTGAAGTTTTACTTTTCTTCTTAACGTCGTTTTCTTGTCCGCTTTCATATTGTTGCTTATTGAGGAAGCTCTCAATTTCACCAGTTAGCCTATCGACATTGACATTCATGTCCCGCAGTAAGACGGTAGCTCGTGCGTTTTTCTGTGAGAGTATGCTGTATAAGATATGCTCGGTCCCACAGTAGTCTTGGCCATAGTCATTTGCTATATCAAGTGCCATTTTACAAGTTAGCTTAGCTGTTTCGCTTAGACCCTTCGCACCCATATTCATTACGAGTGTGCGTTGTGTAAGATTGAGGGCAAGTTTTGCTTTGTCTAGTGATATGCCTGCTCCTTCTAATATTTTAGACGCCATACTAGTATCTTGAGCTAATACGCCAAGTAGTAGATGTTCAGTACCCACGTAGGCAGAGCCCATATTCCTAGCTATGGCTTCGGCATGCTTTAAGCTATGGAGCGCATTATTTGTGAGATTGCTAAGAAAGTCTTGAAAATCTTGAGATTCGGGAATCATATTATATACCCATCCTTATTAGCGAGGCATTATAGTTCGCTATACACAGAATAACAAAGTTAGCACTCTACTGTCAAGAGTGCTAATCGTGACTTTGATAGGTATACTTTTCTTCTGTCATGTTCGTTACTAAGCCTCTATAAAATGCTGCCCGCCCTAACACTGATGTACCTATTTTAATTGAAAGTGCTATGCGCTTATATTCTTCTAACA
>JBBSJF010000201.1:0-1014 GCA_038257495.1 Saccharimonadales bacterium (SeqCode)
CAATTTCGACGAACTAGATTGGCAGATGGATCTTATCGCTACATATAAAGGCGAGGTTACGCTGTCTGTAGGCAAGCGCCAGCCCCGCTGGCCTGAGTGCCATATGCCTGCATGGGCAGTGGCACTACCCAAAAAAGAATGGTACGGTGCTCTGCACAAATACATAGAAGTAGTAGTAAACCGTTACAAAAACCATCCGGCATTAGTCAGCTGGCAGTTAGAAAACGAAGCACTCTTAAAAGAATTTGGATTTTGTATAGACGAAGACTATAACCCTAAGCGGCTACACGCAGAATATAAACAGGTCAAATCGCTAGATCCCAACCATCCTATAATCATGACATTATCAGACAGTTGGGGAGTGCCGATACGAAAGCCCGTTCCAGATATGTATGCCATGTCGCTGTATCGATATACTATGAATAAGCACGGTACGTATACAGAATCCAATCGTCCACCACTATTCTATACATTGCGTGCAAAGCTCATTACATTACTACGTAAACGTCCTGTGTTTATCCACGAACTTCAGGCAGAGCCATGGTTAGCAAAAGGGCTGCTAGACACACCGTTTGAGGAGCAGGTAGAGCATATGAGCCCTGAAAGATTAAAGCAAACAATCGTATACGCAGTAAATACAGGACTTAACCCGATAGATCTGTGGGGCTTAGAGTGGTGGTATTGGCTGAAAGAAAATAAGCAGCAATCGGTCTATTGGCTAACCGTAAAAGACGTACAATCACTTTGTCTTATTAAAACTGTCTAAAAACCTCTCCCCTACAACTGTCCAAACCCAAACCCTTGGTTAGGTCCACCGTTACATGTCCACTGGTGGATATTAACGCCATCGCCGGTACCACGAGCTGCCACATCCATACACCTACCACTATGCTTTGCAATCAGACGGTATGAACTACCAGACTGGAAGACTGGTTTGAAGGCTTGGTTCGGTCCACCATGACAAGGCCACTGTACAATATTCGCGCCATCGCCGGTACCACTACCTGCCACATC
>JBBSJF010000202.1:0-1005 GCA_038257495.1 Saccharimonadales bacterium (SeqCode)
CAAAGCTACAAGCCTACATCGACAACTTCAATAAGATAGTAACCAAGTTAAGGGAGTTGGTTAAAGCGTTAGATGATATTAGCGTCATTGCTTACGAGCCAGCACAGTACGAGATTGGGTACGTCGTACCAACTGACCTAAACGACCTAGCCTACATATCAAAGAGGCTCACTTACTACAGCAAGTTCATATCACTCACTACAACCATTGCTGGCGAAAAAGATAATACAGTTCACTTATCGAGGGTAAGCAATGGCGATTTAGAGTTTTTCGTACTTGGTACTGTCGCAGTCGCTAAAGTAGTCGATAAAGTCTTAAGTCGTGTGGTAGAGCTATATAAAGAGCTACAGAATATTAAGCAAATATCAGCGAATATACAAAACATTAACGCCAACACCGAGAACGTTAAAGCCAATACCCTAAAGACCAAGGCGGAGGCGTTAAAAACGATGCTCGCTATGGAAAAAGAATTGAGCGACAAGTTTGTTGATAATACTGTTATTGAAGCAACCAAGGACTACAAGGGCGATGATAAAGAGGAGATTAAGGTACAACTAGGTGTAACCATAAAGACCCTGCTGGACGACATACAAAATGGTATCAGGGTTGAAGTAACTCCACCAAAAACAAGCGAGACCTCCGACGAGGCAACTCAAGATAAAACAACCTCAGCCGTTACCCAAAGCATTATAGCTACTAACGTAGGGTTACTTGACCTATATTCACGACCGAGGGAGGCTTTAAAGCTACCCTCAGGCCTAGAAGTTACGGCAGACGACAAAAAGGAGCTTGATAAAGAACTTGAGCCTAAGATAGAACTTGAGACAAAAGAGAGTAATAAGCCCAAGACTACAGAAACCAAAAAATCGTCCAAGAAAAAAAGCTAACAACTACCCGTTCGTAAACAATGGCGTCGTATAATAGTTAAAGTGAAAGATGACGTAACGAAAAGTGAGTTAATGAAAATGGCCGAGGCAGACCCTAGAAAGTTTGACCCTCGTTTTA